>CAZKMC010000005.1:7006-26788 GCA_964553485.1 uncultured Comamonadaceae bacterium | reverse complement strand
AGTGTTATTCTTATTGTCAACAAAACACCCTGTGCATACTTTTCACGACGAAAGTGTTTGGTACAATGGTCTTTCTATGTGGAACGGCGCCGAAAAATCTGATGCCTGTAAGCTCATCCAAACAGTGGCAAGTGGTCAAGGTTTCTACGCTGTTACCGCCAAAGAGTGGTTAGAAACAAATCAATGCCCCTAAAGCTTCTTTAAAGCCTAGTTTTTTTGTACCTTTTATACTATAAATCAACACACTACAATATGGCTAATAAAATAGAAGCGATAGAAGGCATAGGCACATCTTACGCAATCAAATTGCGTAAAGCTGGAATCAAATCAGTTGAAGGCCTTTTAAAAACTGGACACAATAAATCTGGGCGTAAAACACTTGCTGGATCATCTGGTATTGATGAACAAAAAATACTCAAGTGGGTTAACATGGCAGATCTTTTCCGCATCAAAGGAGTAGGAAGCGAGACTTCTGAACTATTAGAAGCTGCTGGAATAGACACAGTCAAAGAACTTCGCAATAGAAGGGCGGATAATCTCCATGCTACACTGGTTGAAGTGAATAAGTCAAAAAAACTTGTTCGCAGAGTACCATCTACGTCTCAAGTAGTTTCTTTTGTGGATTACGCCAAGAAATTGGACCCAATGGTATCTCATTGATGCACATTTAGATCAAAGCCCGCGATGCGGGCTTTTTTGTAATAAAAAAACAAACCACCCCGTCTCTACATATGTTGGTCACATGTCAAAAAAATAACAAAACTGTTTGTACGTAATAATGTATTTAGCCTAATATTGCCCCGCAATTATTACTTCAAGTGAATAAACGCTTCATATCTGCTAGCGCCAGTCTGCGAAAGCTAAATTTTGTGAGTAAAGCCATTGCCCTGTTATGGGTCTTGCCGTTGCGCCAGTGATGCCCTCCTTCTATGGAAGTGTCTGCTTTTTCTTATTCTACTTACTGATTAAACCCAATTCCCAATGAGGATAAAATATCTTGATCTCATTGAACAAACTTTCCACTGGCCCCAGGAAGAGTTTCAACTCGATGATGATAACCTTGAATTTCATGGCTTGCCTCTGAAAGAAATAGCAGAGAAATACGGCACGCCTCTGAAATTTTCATACTTGCCAAAAATCGGCGCCAACATTCTAAAAACGAAAGAATGGTTCAAAAAAGCCATGTCCCAACTGGATTACACAGGCAGCTTCCATTATTGTTATGTAACTAAAAGCTCGCATTTCAAATGGGTTCTTGAAGAGTGCTTGAAGGCAGGCTCCCACATAGAGACCTCTTCAGCCTTTGACATCGACCTCATCAATGCGCTGTGGCAAGAAGGAAAACTTTCTGAAGAAACACGTATCATTTGCAATGGTTTCAAACAGGATAACTATGTAGACCGCATAGCAACTCTGGTTGAAAATGGCTTTACTCGTGTGATTCCTATCATCGACAATGAGTCTGAGGTCATGAAGATCCGAGAACGCATGGATCAGATCATTGACGTAGGTATTAGAATTGCTTCTGAAGAAGAGCCAAAATTCGAATTCTATACCTCCCGTTTAGGTATTGGATACCGAGATATCATTCGCTTTTATAAAACCCACATTGAAGAGCATCCTCACTTGAACCTCAAGATGTTGCACTTCTTTGTGAACACGGGCATCAATGACAACGCTTACTATTGGAATGAGCTCAACAAGTGTTTGAAAGTCTATTGCCAACTCAAGAAAATTTGTCCCTCTTTGGACTCCCTCAACATTGGTGGGGGTTTTCCAATCAAGAACAGCCTGGCCTTTGATTACGACTATTACTACATGATCCACTCCATTTTAGAGCAAATAAAGAATGCTTGTGAGGCAGAAAACATCCCTGTTCCACATATCTATACAGAGTTTGGGTCGTTTACGGTAGGCGAAAGTGGCGGAATGTTGTACGAGGTAATCTATCAGAAAAAGCAGAACGACAAAGAGTCGTGGAACATGATCAACTCTTCTTTCATGACTACGTTGCCAGATAGCTGGGCCATCAATAAGCGCTTCCTGATGTTACCTGTCAATAACTGGAAAGACGAATACGAGCGTGTGTTTTTAGGCGGGCTTACCTGTGACAGCGACGATTATTATAACTCGGAGCAACACGTCAATGCCATCTACTTGCCCAAGTTCAACGCCAACAGGAAGCAATACATCGGCTTCTTCAACACCGGAGCCTATCAAGACAGTCTGGGGGGATACGGCGGTGTGCACCACTGCCTCATTCCAGGTCCCCGGCATATCTTGATTGATAAGGACAAAACAGGCAAATTTGTGTACACTGAGTTCTCAAAAGAACAACAGCCAGAGGATATTATGAAATTGTTGGGCTTCGCCCGAGGAGATAATGCCACACCATGAAAAGAAACTTTGCAGGAATACCCGATGAATTTGCCGGCTACGAAAAAGCCAAAGTAATTTTGATCCCAGTACCCTATGATGGCACAAGCACTTGGGTGAAAGGATCAGACAAGGGGCCCGAAGCATTTCTGGATGCCGCGGAGAATATGGAATTGTACGATATTGAAACAGGCACGGAAGCATATCAACAGGGTATCTTTCTTTGTGATCCGATTACTGAGAACAGTTCGCCAGAAGCAATGACCACGGCGGTTCATTGCAAGGTCAATGAAGAGGTTGCTACCGGAAAATTAGTGACCCTTTTTGGTGGAGAACACTCCATTTCCATAGGTGCCATAGAGGCCATGACGAATCATTATGAAGACCTTACTGTATTGCAAATTGATGCCCACGCTGATCTGCGCCCCAGTTACCAAGGAAGCGCCTGCAGCCATGCGTGCGCC
This sequence comes from uncultured Comamonadaceae bacterium, assembly GCA_964553485.1. Lineage (GTDB taxonomy): Bacteria > Bacteroidota > Bacteroidia > Flavobacteriales_D > Sanyastnellaceae > CAZKMC01. The sequence continues at coordinate 23,948 of CAZKMC010000005.1, read as the reverse complement.
GTTCATTGGGCATCTCGCAATACTAACCTCATCCAGGTAGGCATCCGAAGCATGGACATCAGCGAAGCTGAATTCATGAACCCTGAGCAAACCTATTTTGCCCAGCGTTGCCATGAGCAAGAGGACCGCAAATGGATGCAAAAAATATTGGATCAGTGCACAGACAATGTCTATATCACTATCGATTTGGATGCATTTGATCCGTCTATTTTGCCTTCCACAGGAACACCTGAACCGGGAGGATTGGGATTCTATCAGGTCTTGGATCTAGTGAAACAAGTGTTCCAACAGTGCAAGGTGGTTGGATTTGACATTGTGGAGCTTTGCCCAGATCCAAAAGAAAAATCTTCGGACTTCTTAGCAGCAAAGTTGTATTACAAGATGCTGAGTTATTACTTTACCCCTCAAGAATAAACCATGGCACAATCTGCGATCAGAAAATTTATAGAAGAAAATTACCTGCATTTCAACGCGGCAGTATTAAAAGACGCTGCTGTTGGATATGAAGAGCATATTAATGCTGGTGGTAAGATGATGGTGACCCTCGCGGGGGCTATGAGCACTGCCGAACTCGGAAAGACATTGGCGGAGATGATCCGTCAGGACAAAATCCACATCATCAGCTGTACAGGTGCAAATCTTGAAGAAGATGTAATGAATCTAGTTGCACACTCTCACTATGAGCGTATCCCAAACTATCGTGATCTCACTGCAGAACAAGAGCAAGACCTGCTTAATCGTCATTTGAATCGTGTAACAGATACCTGTATTCCAGAAGAAGAAGCATTCAGAAGACTTCAGGGGCACATGGAAGATCTGTGGACCACAGCTGAATCTGAAGGGGAGCGTTACCTGCCACATGAGTATTTTTATCAAGCTATCCAGTCCGGTGTTTTGAAGCAGTACTATGAAATTGATCCAAAAGACTCATGGATGGTAGCCGCCGCAGAGAAAAACCTGCCGATAATTTGTCCCGGCTGGGAAGACAGCACTCTCGGGAATATTTTTGCTGCTTCATGCATCAAAGGCCAGAACAAGCCGTCAACCGTGAAGTCTGGGATTGAATATATGATGTGGTTGGCTGATTGGTATACCGCCAATGCAGGAGGAAAAGGAATTGGTTTTTTCCAGGTTGGAGGAGGCATAGCGGGAGATTTTCCAATCTGTGTAGTGCCTATGTTGGAGCAAGACATGGAGCGCGAAACCCCGCTCTGGGCGTACTTTTGCCAGATCTCTGATAGTACTACCAGTTATGGTTCTTACAGCGGTGCAGTACCCAATGAAAAAATCACTTGGGGCAAACTGGGAGTGGATACACCAAAATTTATTGTAGAATCTGACGCTACTATTGTAGCCCCGCTTATATTTGCTTGGATTCTGAACATGTAATACATCATACAGTGAAACGCGTTATTAAAGATTACAAGTCGATTACCGATGCTCAACTTCAGTTGATCGCGGACCGCTATCCGGAAGGTTTTGCCCCGGAGGACCTCATTGTGTTCAACATTCCCGGAGGAGATTCCTTCATGGGGTTAGAGGTTAAAACAGAAGATACAATCTACCTGTTCAAAATCAACACGGCCATGTTAGAGGTCATTGATGATTTTACAGAAGATAGTTATGATTTGGAGACATTCTCTGAATCTGAGGATTACGAATATTCTTCAGAAGATTCTGACGAAGAAGAAGACAAAGACAAAGACGATTAACCCTCGTTATCTATTCGGGCGATTAGCTCAGTTGGTTTAGAGCACTACCTCGACAAGGTAGGGGTCACTGGTTCGAGCCCAGTATCGCCCACAAAGGCTGCATTTTATGTGGCCTTTTTTTTATTCCCCTATTTCACCAACTCCGGGTGCTTTTGTTTGAACTTGTTCAACCTTGGAATAGACACCCCCACTACATAGGGTTGGTTGGGGTTTAGCTTTTCATAATCCTGGTGGTACTCCTCTGCTATCCAGAATTTTTCGAAAGGCAAGATCTCCGTCACCACCTTACCCGGAGTGGTTAACTGCGCATCGGCCTTGACCGCTTCTGCAATGCCCTTTTCTTCGTCGGTAGTATAAAAGATAATGGACCGGTATTGAGACCCGTAGTCTGGTTTTTGTCCCACAGTTGTCGGGTCCTGCGACCCATAAAACACCTCCACCAAGGTCGCAAAGGAGACCACGTTGGGATCATAATACACTTCCACGGCCTCGGCATGACCCGTATTCCCAGATCCGACCTGATGGTAAGTAGGGTTCGGTTCTTCTCCCCCGGAATATCCAGACACAACTTCTTCCACTCCCCTCACAGATTCATACACGGCCTCCACACACCAAAAGCATCCACTGGCGAAGTAAGCTTTTGCAAGCCCATCTAAGTTTTTCGGCGCGGCAACTACAGCCTGGGCTTGTTCAACAGACATCTCCGGGGCATTAGAAGATCCACAGGTGGCAAAGAGCAATCCTGAAAGGATCAAAATGGCATTCAGTTTCATAGGGTTTGTTTTGTAAAGTAAAGGTCTGTATTCTATGACCCGAATTTATCTCGGAATGTTCAATTTTGAGAGGAAGAAGTGGAAGGTGGAAAATATATGTGGGCCGGATTCCATCCGGCCGTGATCATAATCTTAGAAAACGGAAAATGAAAATGATTGACGGCACAAGTCAAAGACTCACGCCAGCAATAGCCGTAGACGGGGCAGCCGCCCCAAAATGCACCCCATGCAAATTCGTAACTTGTTCGTAGTCAACCCATCCTTATGCGCTATTTGTCGACTCTATTATTGCTTGCCATTTCTGCTGCCTCTGTTGGCCAGACCTCTGCAGAATTGGTGGGATTTCCGCGCAACGCGACCCCGAATTTCACCTACCACCAGTCTTTCAACTGGAACTACGATGTGTTTGTGGGCGTGGACCCGTTTGCGTTTGAACTGGCCGACGAGGCAGACATTTACATCACTGAAAACCATACCGAACTGGAGTGGCAGGTGGAGACGGAACTGTACGATGTTCGCTCCTCAGGCCCGCAAACCAACTCACTGGCTGGATTCCACATTGGCGATGTCAATTTTCTGCTCGAAGGCACGCCCGAACTAGAGAATTACGAAGGTGCTCGTCCCGGAAAGGGCTATGACGTGGTCCTCGACATGAATCAAAATGGGGTGCTAGATGCGCCGGATCTGGTAGATGGATTGGGCGACGAAGCGGGGTTTTACCTTGTGGGGAATATGCTGGAACCAGGACCTTACGAAGTGGACACCGCCTTTCATTCTTCGTCTTTTTGGCACACCATGCGGGTGTATTATCCGTCCAACATTTCAGAGCTAGATTCACAGCCGCTGGTGGTGATCTCGCACGGTTGGACCCATGAATATTGGTATTATGATTATATCGGGTACCACTTGGCGTCGTATGGGTATGTGGTGATGAGCCACCGCAACGAGGTAGGAAACGGAGGGGCTTTTGCCACCGAAACGGCCAGTCAAACAGCGCTGGAAAACATCGATGAATTCTTTCTTTATCAAAACGAAATAGCGGACGGGCTGCTGGCGGGAAAGATCAATTCCAATCAGATCATCCACACGGGACATAGCACCGGAGGAGAATGTGTGGTGAGGGCATACAAGCGTCTTTTCGACGGAGATTATCAAAGTCCCAATTTCACCCATGAAGACATTGTGCTGGTGAGTAGCTTGGCGCCAGTGGCCTTTCTGGATGCCTCGGAAACAAATCCCGAAGGAGTCAATTACCACCAGTTCCTTGCTGCTGCAGATACAGATGCCGCAGGGACACCCACTGATTCCTACCAACAGCCGCTTTCCATTTATGAACGCGGATATGGAAACAAGCAGATTACATACATCCATGGTGCGGGACATGAAGATCTCAACGACGAACCCGGAAACCCATTGGCTTCAGGCCCTGATCTGATAGGCAAAGAAGCCACGCATACTGTGGTGAAACCTTACTTTTTAGCGTTGTGTGAACTCTATTCGCGGAACAATTTAGCAGTGAAAGAATACTTCACCCGCAACCGGCAAGATTTTAGGCCGGAAGGGATATCCCCAGACATCACCGTCACTGGAGAATATACCGATGCCCAAGAACTTGTTACCGTCATTGATGATTTTCAGTCGGCACCAGAAACGGACCTCAGTAGTTCTGGGGGAGCGGTCACAACAAGTCTGGAAAACTACTATGAAGTACTGATGCAGGATTTGGATGAGTCTTTCGACTGGACCGGCAATCAATGGAGCAACGGCATGACCCGAGCTCGATTTGACGACAACCCGAAATGCGCCACCTTGAGTTGGGAGGAAGATGATTCGCTCACCTTTGAAATTCCGTCAGCAATCAGTGATTGGACGGCTCATTCCTACTTACATTTCCGCGCTTGTCAATTGACCCGTCATCCGTTGAATTCGGATTTTGCAGAGCTCTCTTTTGATGTGCAAATAGAAGACGCAATGGGACAGACAGGATTAGTTTCCACTTCCAATTACGGCCTGATTCTGCAGCCCTATCAACGCGGAAACGGTGGCTACCTGCAGCTATGTTTGGAGCCGGGAACCTATATTATTGAAGTGGGAGGCAGCAACTGGCCGGAAGAAATGCTCTTCACCATTCCCGGCTATTTTGATGAGCAGCAGACCGCAGGAACTTATGAATTGGTGATCGAAAGTGAGGAGCCTTGCGTGGAAATTGAGGTGTTCATGTACGACACCTGGGGAGATGGCTGGGATGCCGGCACCCTGGAGATCCTGGACGGAGAGGGCGTATTGATTGCTGAGGGCACTTTGGGCGGCGGTTCGCTTCCAGACATCAATCCCGGTTGGCAGAATGAGTTCCACGTCTTCCACATCAACTTGACAGAGTTCCTCCTCACCGGCACAGACGTGGACTTATCGCAAATTGTGAGTGCAAAGTTCCTTTTCGGAGAAACGCATGGAAGCCCCGCCGGAGCCATTGGTCTAGATGATTTGTCTTTAGCCGGTTCCGGTTTAAGTTTTCAGGTGGCTGTCGCCGAGGAGAGGATGTCATCTCCCCAGTTGAGTGTTTATCCAAATCCGGCAGTAGAACTGTGCATAATTCAACTAAAAGATTACCATCTCACGAGCATTTCAGTCATGGAATTAACTGGTAAGATTGTGATGCAGGAGACAATAAACGGAAGTTCCAACATTCAGTTGGATGTAAGCGATTGGGCTAGCGGTTTGTACATTGTTCAGGTGACTTATGATGGGGGTAAATTGATTACTCGGTTGGTGGTGGGGTGAGGTTGTGAGTTGAAGATTCAAGGTTTCATGCTGAGGCACCGCTGGCGCGAGTCTCTGACTCGTGTCGCCAAACATTCTAGATTACACGTAAACAACAAAACAACAGACCCGCTGGCGCGAGTCTGTGACTCGTGTCAGAAACATTCTAGGTTACACGTAAACAACATAAATACCGGGCCCAACGGTCCCGGCCTCACGATAAGGTCTGACCTCCGTAGAGCAAGGTAAGTTCGAAGAAGCACAATACCACTTGAGGCAGCAAGGGCATCTCGACACACTCTTGAATACCCCGAGAGGCTTAGTCTTCCATTTTGATTTTATGGGCTGCCTAAGATCGGAACAAGGCAGGCATCAAGAAGCTTATAAATGCACACTACGGCGCTGCAGAATCCAGAAGGACTAGCAAGTAAATACAACATAAGTGAATCACGGGTTTGTGTAGCTGGTGCCTTATTTGATCTCGGGCGTTATGACGAAGCAATAGCACAAGCAGAAATTATCCTAGCTGAAAACGGTGAAAAGCAGTCGCTCAGTCATGAACAAAGAGCCTACGATGTTCTTGCGAAAGCACATGAGGCCAAGGCAAGTTTTGAATTAGCTCTGATCTACCACAAACAGTACAAAGCTATTTCAGACTCGATTTTCAATCAAGATATCCAAGACAAAGTAGCGGAAAAGGATGCAAAATTTGATCTCGCAGAACACGAAGCTAAAATTGCGTTTTTGGATGCGAAGAACGAAAATGCAAAGCTTATTATTCAACAAAAAAGTAGAACCATTTTACTGGCCGAGATTGGCTTGGGGCTGGCAACCATTCTAAGCATCTTCCTGTTTTTTGTAGGACAGAAATACCTTCGTCAGCGAAGAGTTTTGGCTAAGGCAAATACAGATATAGATACACTGTTGCGCGAAATCCACCACAGAGTAAAGAACAACCTACAAGTGGTAAGCAGCCTACTTTCATTGCAAGGAAGAACCATTAGCGATAAAGTAGCTCTGAAAGCGAGCAATGACGGAAAAAGTCGCGTGCGCTCCATGGCACTCATCCACCAAGACCTATATCAACACGACAACCTAACAGGCGTAAACGTCAAAGGTTACTTGGTGAAACTGTACAAAGAGCTTTTCGCAACGTACCAAATAGACGAAGACCGCATTCAGCTCAACTTGGACATTGATGCCGATACGCTGGTCCCGTAGGGATTGATCATCAATGAACTGGTTACTAATTCTTTGAAGTACTCCTTCCCAGACGAACGATTAGGTCAGTTGAACATCAACCTCAAAGAAGATGCGCAACGACTCAAACTCACGGCAGCAGACGACGGTGTTGGATATGATTTAAAAGACACGAAGCAGGCTTCATTTGGCACAAAGCTCATCAATACCCTCACCAAACAACTACGTGCTGAAATGACTTTGTTCGGCAACCACGGAACGGAGGTGTCTATTGCATTTAGTAAGTATAAATTGTCTCGCAGGGGATCCTAAGGAAGGCTTCCTCACACTCAAAACTCAACTCTCAAGTCTCACAACTGAAAAAGTAGCCCCGCCAGGACTCGAACCTGGATCTAAAGTTTAGGAAACTCCAATTCTATCCCTTGAACTACGGGGCCAATTTACCTTCTATTCTATCCCTTGCCTGTCTGCCAGAGGCATAGGCTATTGGAAACACAAAACTAGGCATTCTACTCAAAGAACCAGAAACAGAAAAGCCAGCATAAAGCCAGCTAACTGCTAGTGAAAGTCTTTGCTTATTATTTCTGCTTAATCATCTTATTTGCTTGTACTCGCAAAGCTTCCAAACGGGTGCGTTGTGCATCTACTACAACTTGGTGCTTCTCAATCTCTTCTTTCTTGTTCTCCTGATCTTTCTTGAGTTGAACAATATCCGCTTCGTATTTGACCACATCGTTGGCCAGAGATTCAATCTTGGATTTTAGCTCTGTGATTTGCTCATTTGCTTCTTCGGACTCTTTCTTTGCATCTGCAATGTTTTTGGTCCTGCGCTCTTCTTCTTTCTCTAATTTTTCTCCATCCTTCTCCATGTGTTCCTTCTCTTTAGTAAGTGAGGATAGTTTTTTGTTCTGGCCGTCCAAGACATCCTCATACAATTCCGCGTAATAATCCACCACAAATTCTTGCAAAAGGGTCTTCATTCCTCCAGCTTCGGTAGCTCTGTCATCAACAAAGCGCCCGCCTAAATCAACCCACGTATTGAGTCGTGTACGAGTGTCTTCTTGTTCATAGCTTGTATACAAAGTCACAAAGCCCGGTGCTACCATTGGAATCGTGACTCCCAATGCGGAAGAGACCCCCTTTTTCTTGTCAAATTTTATATCAAACCGGTCACGTACATAGTCTTCCCAAGCATCTTCCACGTCTTTCTTCTCTCCTATCAACTCTGCCACAAAAGCAGGTTGTTGTTCTTTCATCAACTTTACATTTTGAGACTTTACACTCATGTCTGGGCTAGAGGAAAGTGCCTCATGCATGGCGTCTGTTTGCGAATAAGTAGTTAATCCTATCAGGAGGAAAAATGCACTGGCTAGTATCGTTTTCATGGCTTTGATTTGTTTGATTTTTGGACGACGGAAGGGCGAAACGGTCACTTCCCTTTCAATCGTGAAGAGGAAAATTACAAATTCAATGGCAGTTCCCTCTGCATTTCGACTAAGCAAATTGGTAAAATATTCAACGGAGGGTGATTGACCTTTAACTATGCATTCCTAGAAACTGGACTCCACAATTATCCTCTCATCGGCCGAAAGGCCACACCACGGCATTTATAACTTCTTACCAATTGCTTTGGATTCTGTGACGTACCTTTGTGCCCTCTAAGCACGCGTGCATGTTCAATCTGATCCTGACTGGAGCCATTTTTGGCATTTTATATAGCATCAAAGCTATTTTTGTGGTGACGCAAAAGCGCCCTAAACCTTGGAATTGGTTGCTAACGGTGATCTATTCTTCCGTAACAATTGGATTTTTTCTGTGGTGCTATTTTACTACTCAACAATGGGAAGAATTGCGCGTAAACAATCAAGACTTACTTGATTTTGCAGTAGGAGGCTTCTTTACATTAGCTGTTACCACGTTGATTATTGGTGTAATTCACTTGCTTGATGACTTGGTTTATTTGGTAAGATGGATAGTTCGTAAGTTCAAAAAACGTTCGATAAAACCCAACCACGAAGAAGACATTGTTCCCGCTAAGAAAATGAGCCGGTCAAGCTTTATTACTAAGGTTGGCCTCGGAGTTGGTGGTTTTATTCTGGGCTCTTTTGCCTGGGGACTTACAAAGGGAAAATTTGGGTGGAAGATCTTTGAACATGAGATTGCTTTTGACAACCTGCCTCCAGAATTTGATGGAGCTCGAATTGTACAGATCTCAGACTTTCACCTAGGAAGCTTTAAGAACAATTTTGAACCCCTGGAGGAGGCCGTGCAAATGGTCAATGATCTGAATCCTGATTATATCTTTTTCACGGGAGACCTTATCAACACGTACGCCACAGAGGCAGAGGCATGGATTCCTGTCTTCAGAAAATTGAAGGCGAAAAAGGGCAAGTATTCCATTCTCGGCAACCATGATTACGGGTATTATGGCGATACCACAGACGAGGAACAAGAGCAGATCAAACTAGGCGTGATTGAAATGAACAAGCGGATGGACTTCCAAATCCTTGTGAATGAACATGCAATTCTAGAACACAAAGGAGCAAAAATTGGTCTTCTGGGTGTGGAGAACTGGGGCGAAAGCCATTGGTTTCCTAAGATAGGAGATGTGGCTAAAGCCGAGGAGAATATGCCTGAGGTTCCTTTCAAAATTCTGCTAAGTCATGACCCATCTCATTGGGACATGCACATTCAGGGCAAGCGTCCCGATATCGACCTTACCTTAAGCGGCCACACCCATGGTGCACAAATGGGCCTTCGGATTCCTGGCGTATTGGAAATTAGTCCCGCAGCTTTGATGTTCAAACGTTGGGCGGGACTCTATTTCGAAGGCAAACAAGCCCTGCACATCAATCGCGGATTGGGCTATCTAATGATTCCCGGACGAATTGGGATGCCTCCGGAAATTTCCTTGCTTACGTTGAAAAGGCAGAAGGCGTAGGTTCAAATTACGAATTACAGATTACGAATTGAGTAGCTGCACGTTTCATGCGTTGATGATTCAAGGACGGCTGGGAGCCGTCCCTCTCCAAACTCAAGACTCAAGACTCAAAAAAGGGTGCTAGACAAAATTGTCCAGCACCCTTTTTTATTTGGTGCGCCCACAAGGACTTGAACCTTGGACCACCTGATTATGAGTCAGGTGCTCTAACCAGCTGAGCTATAGGCGCGTGAACTGGCGAATTAGAAAAGGGCACTAGGCCCTCATCTGCCACCTTTCGGTGTTCAGGGCACAAAGGTAAATCTTTTCATGTCTGGAACAAACGATAAAATCGGGGGATTTCAGGGTAAAAAACACTCGCTGTCCGAAACCACTCCTATTCTACCTCTTTCCACTTTTCCTCTTCCTACTACGACAACTTCTGGATAAATTCAAAATCAAGCTGACGCTTCATCAAATCGGCGCCTACCACTTTAATCTCAAGCTTATCTCCCAATTGGAAGGTCTTTCCGCTTTTTTGTCCCCGAAGCTCATAGCGTTCTTGGTCAAATCGGTAGAAGTCATCCCGAAGTAATTCCACGCTTACCCTTCCTTCGCATTTGTTTTCAGTCAGCTCCACATAAATGCCATGGTCGGTTAATCCGCTCACTACACCTTCAAAGTGCTCACCTACTTTGCTCATCAGGAATTCTACTTGCTTGTACTTGATGCTCGCACGTTCCGCTTCCGCCGCTCGTTTTTCACGCTCAGAACTATGTCGGCATTTGCTTTCATAGGCTTCTTCGCTCACGCTGGACCCACCATCCAAATAACGCTGGAGTAATCGATGCACCATCACGTCTGGATACCTTCTAATAGGTGAGGTAAAGTGCGAATAGAAATCAAACGCCAACCCAAAGTGTCCCAAGTTGTTGGTGCTATATTCTGCTTTGGCCATAGAGCGGATGGCCATTACCTTAATCGTGTCTTCTTCCGGTTTTCCTTGAACCTCTTTCAATAAATCACTGATAAGTTTCTCCGCGTTGTTCACTGTTGGCGCTGGCATTCGATAACCGAAGTGCAGAGCAAACTGTCGTAAACTATTTAGCTTTTCCGGATCTGGTTTGTCATGAACACGATAAACAAATGTCTTTGGGTCTCCCTTTTTCGGATTTCCAACCGCACTTGCCACACGTGTGTTAGCCAAGAGCATGAAGTCTTCAATCAGTTTGTTGGAATCCTTCATCGCCTTGATATAAACTCCAAGAGGTTTGCCGTCTTCAGCCAAATTGAATTTGACTTCTTCTGTATTGAAATCGATGCCTCCTTTTTGGAACCTCGCCTTGCGCATTTGCTTGGCCATTTTGTCCAATTGAAGGATCTCTTTGTCAAAATCTCCCTTCCCAGATTCAATTACATCTTGTGCCTCTTCATAGCTGAACCTTCTGTCCGAATGAATCACAGTTCTACCGAACCATTCTTTCTTTAGAACTCCATTTTCATCCAATTCAAAAACTGCTGAAAAACACAGCTTATCTTCATTTGGACGAAGACTGCAAAGCTCATTGCTAAGCACCTCTGGAAGCATTGGAATGGTCCTGTCTACCAAATAAACCGATGTGGCTCTTTCAAAAGCTTCATCGTCTAGAACTGTTCCGGGTTGGAGGTAATGTGAAACGTCTGCGATGTGCACTCCCACTTCCCAATTTCCGTCTTCAATTTGCTGAACGCTCAAGGCGTCATCAAAATCTTTGGCGTCTGCCGGGTCAATGGTGAACGTGGTCACTTTTCGCATGTCGCGCCTGGCTTTCACATCTGTTTGTGTGATTTCCTTTGGAATCTTGTCTGCATCTGATAACACTTCATCATCAAAGGCATATGGCAATCCAAACTCCACCAGGATGGCATGCATCTCAACGTTGTTGTCTCCAGGTTGTCCCAGTACTTCTACTATTCTTCCTATTGGACTATCTCCCGCATCATCCCAACTTTCTATCTCTATAACAACTTTTTGTCCCTGTTCAGCTCCATTAAGGTTCTCTTCAGGAATAAAGAAGTCGATATGAATTTTTTGGTCAGTAGGGATAGCAAAGTTGGTGCGTCTGCCCATTTCCATGATGCCTACGTATTGTTTTCTGGCTCGTTTTACAATGGAAACAACTCTCCCTTTTGGTTTGCGGGCATGAGAGGCCATCACTACTTCTACTCTGTCTCCCCAAAGCGCTGTTCCAGTCTCTCCTTTAGGGATTGGAATGTCATTTGGATTTCCGTCAACTATAAGGAATCCTCTTCCAAACCTTGTGATTTGAATGGTTCCTTCAATCGTGCTTTGCTCTACTTTGGCTAGCAAGTACTTTCCTCTTGATTCTTCTATTAGTTTTCCAGTGGTCACTTCTTCGTCCAGGATAGCCTGAATGAGTCCGCGAATCCCCCCGTCTTTAATTCCCAATGTGCTGGACACCTGTTTGTGATTCAGCGGTTTTCTGGGATTACTTTTAAATATGCTTAGGATCTCTTTGCGTAGGTCTTTCTTAAAAGCCTTTGCCTTGTTTGATCCATGTTTACTTTTCTTATTTTTCATTTAATTCTTATTGATCTCCAGCCAAATCTTCATGGGTGTACCAAAGTACTAGTTTCAACTTCTTGTACCCCAAACTGTTTCGCTGTAAATATCTTTTGTTGTTAATCTTGTTATTTTTCTTTTTGTCTATTTCTGCCGGATGGAATCCGTCCCTACATGATGTTAAATATCCTACCCTGAGCCGCTGTGGCGCAAGCCTGTGACTCGTGTCATCAAACACCCACCATTATTTCTCCAACATTATTATCCCGGCCGGATGGAATCCGGACCTACAGGTCTTCAATCATCTTCTTCGTATCATTCACCTTCGGCTGGCTGGAAGCCGTCCCTCTCTTTCCTCTTTTTCTCTTTCCACTTTTTCCTCTTTCCTCCCAACTCAAAACTTCAGTCTCCAAACTCAAGACTCAAATCGTAAATTCGCCACACATGGCACACCGCGAAAAACAGTTTTATGCTGAAAATTGGCAGGATTATCAATTGATCGATTCCGGAAATGGGCGTAAACTGGAACGTTTCAATGAGAAGGTGTTGATTCGTCCGGAACCTCTTGCTGATTGGTCTCCGGCGCTTTCTCAACGCGAGTGGGATAAACTGGCTCATGCCGTTTTTGTTCCTTCTGGCAAGACAAATGGCCATTGGGAATCTGCGACAAAGGTAGCGCAATCTTGGGAACTGAGTTATCCGAGCACCCATGGACCCCTAAAATTTAACCTCGAGTTAACAAAGTTCAAGCACGTGGGGGTGTTTCCAGAACAAGCTTCAAATTGGGATTTTATTCAAGCGCAATTGTCTGGTTTGCCCCACGGGGCGAGGATATTAAACCTCTTTGCCTACACCGGAGGCTCTAGCTTAGCGGCATGTGCAGCGGGTGCGTCAGTGACACATGTTGACAGCATCAAACAAGTGGTGAACTGGACCAGAAGCAACATGGAATTGAGCAAGCTCGATGGAATTCGCTGGGTAATTGAAGATGCTTTGAAGTTCATCCAGCGCGAAACCAAACGAGGAAACAAGTACCACGGAATCATCATGGACCCTCCTGCTTGGGGACGAGGCCCAAAAGGAGAACGCTGGAAATTGGAAGATCAAATCGAAGAACTCTTAGCTACCAGTCAGAAAATTCTTGAGCCGAAATGCTTCGCCATAGTCAACACTTATTCTGGCTTACCCATTACCGTGCTGCATGCGATGGTGAAGAACCATCTCAAAGGAGGAGAGGCCGTTACTGGACAATTGTGTCTTTCCTCAGCCGAAGGCCAAACCCTCATTACCGGAAATGTAAGTAGGTACGTCCGATAAATTCCATCGTTTATCTTTGTCCAATGAAATCTTCACAGAAACGTTTGCTGGGACTGCGTTTGCCAACGGACCCCCGTTGGGTAAATGTGGTGGAAAAGAACATTGCTGAAATCCTTACAGACCATGCCTGGTGTGAACAAAAGGCAGCCTCAAATGCCATTTCTACTATCGTGCGTTTCCCGGAATATCCGGAACTAGTTGAAGAGTTGACTGCCATTGCCATTGAAGAAATGGAGCATTTTCAGCAGGTACTTGAAAAGATCAAGGCCCGTGGTTTCAAATTGGGGTTTGAACGCTCCGACGAGTACGTGATCGCCTTGTCTAAATTCTTCTCAAAAGGAGGCTCAAGATTGACTCAGCTAATTGATAGACTATTATTTGCAGCCATGGTTGAGGCCAGAAGTTGTGAGCGATTCCGGATACTTTCTGAAGAAATAGGCGACGAGGATCTTCGACAATTCTACCATGAATTGATGGTATCTGAAGCGGGACATTATGCCACTTTCTTGCAGCACGCAAGGAAATTGGGTGTGGGTCTTGACGTAGAAACTAAATGGAATGCGTTTCTGGATTATGAAGCTAAAATCATGAAAGGTTTCGGTAAAAAAGAAACCATGCACGGCTAGTCTTACGCCGTGACTTTGCTGTGCATCATGTCTTCAATTTCTTCTGCGTCTAATGGAATGTCTGCCATCAGATCAGTAAAGCCATTCTCTTTGATGACGATGTCGTTCTCTAGGCGAATTCCCAGACTTTCTTCTCTGATATAAATTCCCGGCTCTACTGTGAAAACATGTCCCGCTTTGATTGGCTCATGCCACAGGCCAAGGTCGTGAACATCCAGTCCAATGAAGTGAGACGTGCCATGCATGAAGTACTTCTTGTATGCCGGCATTTTTGGATTTTGCTTTTCTACGTCATGTCTGTCTAAAAGGCCCAAGTTGAGTAATTGCTCCGTCATCAATTCGCCTACTTGTTTGTGATACTCTTCGAGCATCGCTCCCGGTCGAAGTAACTTCATTGAATTTCGCATAACACTCAAGACAGCGTTGTACACCTCTTTTTGTCGGGGAGTAAATTTCCCGTTCACCGGCACGCAACGTGTCATGTCCGCCGCATAATTACCGTATTCCGCGCCAACGTCCATGAGAATGACATCACCGTCCTTGCATGCTTCTGCATTTTCAATGTAATGCAGCACACATGCATTGAAACCCGAGGCAATTATTGGCGTGTATGCAAACCCACGAGATCCTTGTCTGAGGAATTCGTGTGCAAACTCTGCTTCAATTTCATATTCCATCACACCTGGCTTGATAAATCCAAGTACTCGTTGTAAACCATCTCTTGTGATCAGACAGGCCTTGCGCATTTGTTCTATTTCTTCGGCTTCTTTGACAGAACGGATGCTATGCAAAATGGGTGCACTTCTTTCAATTTGATAATGCGGATAGGTGGCTCTGAACCAAGAAGAGAAACGTTGATCTCTTGTTTCAACTTCGTTTGAATTCCGTGTATGCTCGTTGTTATTGAGATAGACACATTTAGCCTCGGCTAACAACCTCTTCAATACGGTTTCAAATTGTGTGACCCAATACACGGACTTAATCCCCGAAACTTCAAAAGCTTGCGCCCGATCTAATTTTGCGCCTTCCCAAATAGCGATTTCCTCGCTGGTTTCTTTGAGGAATAGGATCTCACGGTCCTCCGGTTTGGTTGCATTAGGAAAAATCACCAAAGTGCTTTCCTCTTGATCTACTCCAGAGAGATAAAAGATATCCGTAGCCTGTTTGAATGGCATGGACCCATCCGCACTGGTTGGCATGATGTCATTGGAATTGAAAATGGCCAGTCCCCCGGCATTCATCTTTCCCGCAAACTTCTTGCGATTGACTATGTATAGGTCTTTTGAAAGCTTTTGGTATCTCATGGTCTTGTCATAAATCCGAATCAGAAAGGTACTGAATTGAGCGGAATCTATTGTGCATCCAGTCTGGCAATTTGAATTCATCTAACCAACCTAGAAGACAGGCTTTGGCTCTGTAACATAAAAAAAAGCCCCAGAAAACTTCTGAGGCTCATTTATGTGTTAGCTTGATTTAGTTTATTCCTATTGGAACATATCGAGCGAGTCATCTTTCATTCCGTTGGTAAAAAACCAACCAAATTGATCATTGAAGCGCTGCTCCATAACTTTGAAGTAAAATAGTAGAGTGGTCATGAGAATAGTATTGTGGTATTTAAAGTTAGCACGTGATAGTGGCTTACGGGGTTTCCAAAATCAGGTAAGGTGGTCTGGGACTTACTTTGTTGTAGGATTTTTCCTGCTTTTATTTACTTCCCCTTTCGAAAGCACTTCCCAAACTTATTTAAGCGTTCGCAATCAGCACAGACCGGTGCGCGTCAACTATGAGCTGGGCGATAACATTGCCTTGAAACTTGATGGAGATTCTCCAATATATAGAGGCGAGATCAATGCGCTGAATGACACTTCACTTGTACTTGGCGATGTCCGCATTCCATTGCATCGGATAGATGTAGTGCTGGATTATGATTCTCGGGCTTCTTTGCGGACCTTGTTAAATAGTGCCTTCCTCGCCATTCCGATATTCTTGGTGTATACAGGCATGCACCGATGGATAAACACCGGTGAGCGACCAATTCTGGAGAAAAATGCCGTGGTCCTAAGCGGGATATACGGCGGCATGGGATTGGCCTTGCGCCCTTTTGGTGTGAAGAGATACAGAGTAGGAAATCGATGGGATTTGAAGGTGGTTGATACCTCTTTCTATTAGTTAATAATTAATATTTAGTAATTATTAACTAATAGAGGGGTACAGCCCATCTCTTTCAGCAGGTTGGAATTAAGGTCTTCTCTCTCGTGGCGCAAGTTTTTGAATCGTTTCAAACACGCTCACACTGGACACTAAAAACTCAAGTCTCAAAACTCAAGTCTCAAAACTTCCTTCGTACCTTTAGCCATGAACTTCAAACAGGAAAAGCCGAAACACCAAATCCATTAATTATTAGGTATTAATTACTAACTATTAGTTATTAGAAACATGTCCAAGATAAACACATCCAACGCCCCAAAACCAGTAGGAGCCTATCCCCACGCACGCAAAGTAGGAAACCTGCTGTTCTTGTCTGGGGTTGGCCCCCGTACCGCAGGCTCTGGCCCCAATGACTCCGGGGTTCCGGGATTGGAACTCGACCACAATGGTAATTTCAAGTCGTTTGATTTTGAAGCTCAGGTGCACAGCGTTTTTAATAATGTAAAACAAGTCTTGGAAGCATCCGGAGCTAAGTGGGAAAACTTGGTGGATGTGACTGTATTTCTTGTAGATATGAAACGCGATTTTCACACCTTCAACCGCATTTACGCAGAATATTTCCAGGACAATCAACCTTGTCGGACCACCGTTGCTATCAACAGCCTGCCGACGCCTATTGCTATTGAGCTGAAGTGCATTGCGGCTTTGTTAGAGGAAAAAGAATGATCGAAGACACATAGGGCCGGATTACATCCGGCCGATATGTCGGACGTTAAAACCAATTAAACATTGAACATTTGACATTCAGCATTATATCCCCTCATTCTTGAAGTCCCAAAAACAATAAAAATATTCTTAGTATTTTCAACGTTCGAACTTGCTGACAGAGTGGTAGATAGAGCCTAACGGGGCCGTGGGAATTG
>CAZKMC010000005.1:2612-6996 GCA_964553485.1 uncultured Comamonadaceae bacterium | reverse complement strand
TTGAAGTTCAGCTTTAACAGCTATATCAACTACCCTATGAAAAAAACTCTACACATCGGCTTTGCCCTATTCCTCATACTGACCACGGTTCACGGCTGGTCGCAGATCACCGGCTGTACAAACTCTGCAGCCTACAACTACAACCTTCTTGCTTCTGAAGATGATGGCTCTTGCATCTATGACTGCACTGAGAACCTCATCGTTTTGGAAATGTTCGACACCTTTGGCGATACTTGGAACGGCGCATATTACTCGATTTACAATTCTGATGAAGAACTCATCATGGCTGGAGATCTAGACTCTGCTCAAGAAGGAGATGGAGTTTCATTTGGTGCAAATTCTTTGTGCTTAGCCAATGGTGATTATACTATTTCTGTAGGTGGCGGAACATTTGACATGGAGGTCGAATGGGCGCTTCAATGTTTAGGTGGAGAAACCGTAAGCGGAGGAGCACCAGTAGAAAACATGCCATTTTCTGTCTTTGATACAGAATGCCTTGTAGGATGTATGGATGCTGAAGCAGACAACTATAACCCCGATGCTACTTACAGTGCCGGATGTCAATACATAGGTTGTACTGCGCCTGCCGCCGACAATTATAATGGCACTGCTAACGTGGATGATGGGTCTTGTGTATTCTTGTTCGACGGCTATGTCTTCTTTGATGCCAATACAAATGGCGTCTTCGACACTTTCCTTGATTACGGCCTGGCTAACCAAGCGGTAACTTTGAACCCTGGTGGCGTAACGGTATATACCAACAATGAAGGCTACTTCTCTTTTGGAGAATTGCCTGCTGGTGATTACTCTATCTCAGTGGCTCCAAATTCAGAATTTGGCACATTCACCACTCCTTCTTCATATGACTTTACTGCCAACGAATTGGATTCGAACAATTTCTACTTCGGTATGACAAATGAAGACGCCATTCAAAACATTGACGTGGCAGCTAGTTTCTGGGGCAACGGTTATCCTTGTAACGGTAACCCAGCTTTCCATTTTGTTTCTCTTACCAATACTGGAAATGTTCCTTTGAGTGGAACCATTCAAGTAGATTGGGATCCATTGTTCGAAGGAATTGAAACTTACAACAACGATCCTGATTCTGTGATTGGCACATTGGCTTACTTCTCATTTACGGACGTGCTTCCTACCCAATCCGTGGATTTCTCTTTCTATCTCACAACTCCATCTGTGGATTTCATGGGTGAGATTCTGACAACTGTGATTAGCGCATTCGCTTATGAAGGCGATGTCCTTGTTGCTTTTGGCGAAGATGTAGAAGAGCATGAAGTTACATGTGCTTGGGATCCGAACGATAAGACTGTTACGCCTGGTGGATATTCAGATGAGCATTTTGTTCTCAACGGAACCAATCTTGAATACCGAGTGCGTTTCCAAAACTTAGGAAATGCTGCGGCTACCGATGTATTGATCAGAGACACGCTAGATGTCAGCCTGGATCTTTCTACTTTCCAGTTACATACAGCCACTCATGACATAATCACCACTTTGGATCCTGTAACGCGTGAAGTAACTTTCTTGTTCAGTAACATCTTGCTTCCAGACAGTGCTTCAGATCCTGAGGGAAGCATGGGCTTGTTCACTTATAGCATTGATCCTGTAGCTGATTTAGCCTTTGGAACAGTGATCGTAAACACTGCCCACATCTTCTTTGATTCAAACCCGGCAGTTGTGACCAACACCACGTGGAACACCATTTTCGAGTGTGGCATTATGTTTCCAACAGAAGACTTTGTTGACAACATAATTTGCCTTGGAAATGAGTTAAATGGAAACAACACGATTCCTTATGCAGAAGATTTCTTCTGGACCATAGATGGTGAGGTAGTAGCGTCCAATGAAGACCTGAACTGGTTAGCTGAGGTGTCTGATAATTTCGAAGTTGCCATTCATGCTTCGAACCCCTTGTGTGAGGTTGAGTATATGATAGATGTCTTTGTGGCGCCTACACCCAATGCTGAAATTACGCAAGATGGAAGTATACTCACTGCTTCTTCTGGCACAAGCTACCAATGGTATTTGAACAATGAAGTCATCTATGCCGCAAATGGACAGACCATAGAAGTCACTGATAGCGGTTCTTATACCGTGGAGGTTAACAATGAATTTGGTTGTTCAGACATGTCAGATGCTGTCACAGTGGTTAGTGTGGCGTACGCCGAGGAAGATGCTTTCTCTTTCTATCCAAACCCAGTGAACGACGTGGCTCAACTGCAGTTCCAAGATGCATCTTCAAGAATTGTTCAGGTCATTTCCATGACGGGACAAATTGTGATGGACGTGGTTTGTACGCAGAACACCTTGACTATTGACGCACAATCATTTGCACTAGGTACCTATACCTTGCGCATCGTGCATGAAACCAAAGGCATTCAAGCACTCCGTTTTGTGGTTGAGTAAAGTTGAAAAGTAAAAGTCCGGCTGTGGGTGCAGCCAGACTTCTTAAACTGAATATTGTATGAAAAACCTCTTGATCGGATGCTCAATCCTTGCGGCTCTATTGATGGGTGTGTCTGCGGGTGCTCAATTGACCAATGTTGTGGTAGTAGAAATGACAACGTTTCCAGATGGTTATGATTTTGGAGGGACGGACATTATCGAGCCTGGATCCATTACCTATCGTATCTATGCAGAACTTGCCGACCCTGAAGATTTCGTGTCAGGGGTATTCGCCACTCCGGGATGTTCTGATATTTACATCGCTACTTCTACCTATTTCTTCAATACTGTGTGGGGTGCAGAAACCGGTAGTGCGCTAAACTCCGCAATACCAGGTATTTTCCCTCAAGCGTCCTATGATTCATGGCTGACCATAGGTATGTCGAGCGAAACAAGTCCGGATGTTGTAGATTCCAGTTTTGTAGACCCAACTTCAATTACCCCAAGTTTTGGTCAAGACTTTAATGAGCCATATCCGGGAGAATCCTTCTTTGCCACAGATTGCATTTGGTTTGCCCCAGATGGTGAACTCAATGGTTTTCCTGATGCGAACAACCGCGTCTTACTCGCTCAGCTCACAACCACTGGAGCGCTCACTTTTAAACTCAACTTACGTGTATATGATGACGGCGACCCAAACAACGTCATTGATTACGTGTCTACTCCCAATACCGGATGCGCTTCTGAAAACGAGGTAGATGGCACAGAGCTGGGGTTGATCTATGGAGGGCCCTCTGCTTGTGGAGATCCTACTGCATGTAATTACGACCCAGATGCCTTGCCAGAAGAGGTCAACAATGATTTCTGCGATTATTCAACTTGTCCCGGCTGCACCAACCCTCTAGCTTGCAACTACAATCCAGACTTTCCTGAAGATGATGGAAGCTGCGTACTGGGGTCTTGTAATTATGCTCCTGAGCTCTCTATTCCTTTGGGTGTGGGAAGCATCTGCATGCCAGATGACATTACTTTGCCTGCAAGCACAGACAATCCTCCCACTGCCTCTCCGGAATACTGGTACACTTTTGTCTCTATTGGAAATCCCATGTTCATCTGTGGGCTTTCGTCGGAAGCAGACATCGCCCTGAATGTTATGGATACAGACTTCAACGTGGTAGCAATAGAAGACCAATTCGCTACTGCGGCAGATGAAACTTTGTCTATCACACTGCCCATAGGGACCTATTATTTGCTAGTGTCTTCGCCACAATTTGGGACGGAAACTCTCTCTGCTCAAGTCTGCACCAGCACACTTGGTTGCGGAACCATCCCTGACCTTGATGGCGATGGCGACGTAGATGCCGGAGACCTCATCGACTTTCTCAGTAATTTTGGTTGTACTGGTCCTGATTGTCCTGGAGACTTCAACGGCG
Organism: uncultured Comamonadaceae bacterium; assembly: GCA_964553485.1. Classification (GTDB taxonomy): domain Bacteria; phylum Bacteroidota; class Bacteroidia; order Flavobacteriales_D; family Sanyastnellaceae; genus CAZKMC01. Next base: position 3,160 of record CAZKMC010000005.1, on the reverse strand, counting down.
ATGGAGTAGTAAATGCACTAGATCTTCTCATTTTACTAATCGGATATGGCGGGTGATTCCTATATTTACATAGGAACTCACAGTTATGGCCTTACGATCAATTACCTCTTGCCTCCTACTTGGGCTGGCATTATCAAGCAGTGCGCAAACTCCCGATGTAAATGGAGAACCCTTACGCGCTTGGTTAAAAGTTCACCTGTATGAAACTCAGTTCAATGACCTCGGTTACAACGGAGCAAGAGAACAGATGTACAGTTTTACAGACGAAATCAACGACTCTATTTTCTGCATCTATACAGGATTTGGGCAGCTTTCGTCAGTTACCACCTTTCCAAACCCGATCAACGCAGAACACATCATTCCACAATCCTATTATGGAAGTGTTTCACCAATGCGTTCGGACATCCACAACCTTCGCCCCTCACACCAGTCGCCAAATTCAGCCCGGGGTAACCTTCCATTTGCTGAAGCTGATGACAATTTGAGTAATTGGTATGGCATTGATGGTTCTGGTAATTATTTCAGCACAAGTACTCAACCCTCAGAGG
>CAZKMC010000005.1:0-2602 GCA_964553485.1 uncultured Comamonadaceae bacterium | reverse complement strand
CTTGGGAACCACGAGAAGACCGTAAAGGAGATGTGGCCCGACAGGCATTTTATTTCTTCACGATGTATCCTCATGCGGCGGGCGACATTACCGTTATTGGAAGCATTAGTGACCTTTTGAACTGGCACTTGAATGACCCGGTAGATGCAATTGAACTGGAGCGCAACAACCGCATCGAACAGGTTCAGGGCAATCGTAACCCTTATATCGATGACCCATTACTTGCGTTTAGAGCTTGGGATTACTCTCAATTTGTTGGATGCACTTATGACGAAGCGACCAACTACAACCCCATGGCTACGGAAGATGATGGTTCTTGTTTTTATGAGACTACTTGTCCCACAGACCTGAATGGCGATGGGGTGATTGGAACAGCAGACCTTCTGAATCTATTAGAAGGCTTCGGAACGACATGCCCATAATCTCTTGACAATCATTTTGTTGGGCTAACGTTCTAGTATTGGCACTCTTTTTGGAATGTATCAGTTATGAAAAAGTTTGGGGCCATATGTATTGCTATTTTAATAGCTTCCGGAGTGTGTGCTCAAGCATATACCCCCCGCAATGTCCGGATGGATACTTTGCCAGACATGCCGTTACGTTCCCATCCTCAGAATTCATTCAAAGTGGGCGAAAAACTCACTTACCGTATTCATTATGGAATCATCGATGCTGGTGAAGCCCAATTGGAAGTCAAGAATTCTCCTTACACATTTGATAATCGTCCCGCTTACCACATAGTCGGCACCGGAAAAAGTTTAGGTGCTTTTAACTGGGTGTTCAAAGTGAGAGACCGCTATGAGACCTATGTAGACAAGGCGGGACTATTTCCGTATCGCTTTATCCGAGATGTAAACGAAGGTGGATACGAAATCTACCAAGACTATACTTTTCATCAGGTCAAACGCGCTGTTAGGACGCATGAAAAGAAGGAATTCGAAATGCCAGATTTCACTCAAGACATGATTTCAGCTTTCTATTATGCCCGAACCTTGGACTTTTCAAAAGCCAAGCCTGGTGATGTTTTTACCATCATGACCTTTGTAGACAACGAGGTATTTCCTCTTAAAATCAAGTTCAAAGGCAAAGAAGATGTTGAGCTACGCTCTGGTACTTATAAATGCCTTCGATTTGTGCCCGTCATCCAGGAAGGAAGGATATTTAAAGAAGAAGAAGACATGCACGTGTGGATTACGGATGACAACAACCACATCCCTATTCTAGTAAAATCAAAAATATTAATCGGTTCCATCAAAATGGAAATGACAGAATACAGTGGATTGGCGCACCCTATCGCCAAGGTCAATTAGCCACACCCCTAATTTTTAACTGTGTGAGGCCGTCTTAACCGACGGCCTTTTTTTGTTCGTACACATCCCTCTTTGCAAAAGAATTCTTCTTTTGCTTCCGTATACACCATACACACCTTATTTTCGTTACAATTTAGCAGACCTGGAAAGCTGCATAATACCTGTTGATGTATAAATTGAAGCCACTTATTATTTTTCTTGGTGTGTCTATGACGCTCTTCAACGTCTCCTGCACCGATATCCCTCCTAAACAAACTGCCCTTGCCCAGTCTTTGGCCAATGTCAACATTGTGCCGAAACAATTCAAGTATGGTTTGGATCTCAATCAATTCAGCCTCACAGAAGGAGAAATCAAACCAGGAAGTGTCATTTCAGAAGTCCTCGGACGGTTTGGAGTGAGTGCTGGAGAAATTGATGCGCTGGTGAACAACAGCAGAGAGGTATTTGACGTCAAACGTATTCGCCCACACAAAAAATGGGTGGTGCTATCTTCTGCGGACAGCATTAGAACACCTAAATACTTTGTATACGAAAAAGACCAGTTGAACTATGTGGTCTTTAGTCTTACAGACAGTTTGTACGCCTGGAAAGGACAACACCCAACAACGAAGGTGACCAAAAGCATCTCCGGCGTGATTGAAAGTTCACTCTATCAAACCTTGTATGACAAGGATGTGCCTTCTCTCCTTGCTTTGGAAATGGCCAACATCTATGCATGGACCATTGACTTTTATCACATTCAAAAAGGAGATTATTTCAAAGTGATTTATGAAGAAGAACTGGTAGAAGAAGAACCTGTGGGTTCTCCTAAAATACTGGCAGCCACATTCTTACATAAGAACAAAGAGTTTGAGGCCTACTTTTTCGAACATGCAGAAGTGGCGGAATATTTTGATGAAGAGGGTGGTAGTATGCGCAAGGCATTTCTGCAGGCTCCAGTTGAATTCTCTCGGATTTCAAGCAAATTCACTAAAAAAAGATTTCACCCTGTTTTAAAGCGAATGAAGGCCCACCTAGGTACTGATTATGCAGCACCACATGGCACGCCCATTCAAGCTACTGGAGACGGAACCATAACCAAGTCTGGCTATACAGGGGGAAATGGCAATTATGTCAAGATCAGGCACAATAGCACGTATGAAACACAGTACCTGCATATGTCCAAAAGAGCAGCAAAAGTGGGTGATGTGGTCAAGCAAGGAGATGTCATAGGTTATGTAGGAAGTACAGGATTGGCCACAGGACCTCATGTTTGTTACCGATTTTGGAAACACGGTGCTCAAATTGATCAC
>CAZKMC010000004.1:21946-26850 GCA_964553485.1 uncultured Comamonadaceae bacterium | reverse complement strand
AGCAGAAGCATGCAAGAAAGACACTTAGACAGAGCACGTTATTTTAGTGAGCAGTCGATTACGACTTCCAAGTATGTAATTCCTTATGTGAGCCAAGTTCTTCCTGTAACTCAAGAGATCTCTGTTCTTGAAATTGGATGTGGAGAAGGAGGAAATCTTATGCCCTTTTTAGAGATTGGATGTGCACGTATTGTGGGTGTGGACATGGCCAAAAACAAAATTGAAAATGCCAGAGCTTTTTACAAAGACCATCCTAAGAGTGCTGGAATCGAATTCATAGCAGCCAATATTTATGATATTGATGACCTTGGTCAATTTGACTTAATCATCACACGTGATGTATTGGAACATATTCATGGTCAAGAGGCATTTATGGAACACGTAAAGAAATTCCTCAAGCCCTGCGGAAAGTTTTTTCTTGGATTCCCTCCTTTCAACAATCCTTTTGGTGGACATCAACAAATCTGTGAAAGCAAAATTCTGAGCAAGCTTCCCTTCTTTCATTTGTTGCCTATGTCTGCTTATAAATGGGTATTGAAGACTTTTGGCGAATCAGCAAAAAAAATTGAAAACTTGCTGGAAATAAAAGAAACTGGAATTACAATTGAAAGATTTGAAGGTATTTTGAAAAGGAAGGGTTACAAAAAAGACAAGACCCTTTTTTACTTCATCAATCCGAATTACGAGATAAAGTTCAAATTAAAGCCACGTGAACAATTGAAGATGATTTCATCCATTCCCTATGTGAGGAACTTTTTGATTACCACTAATTATTACATCGTTTCTCCGGAAGTTGTGGCAAAGTCTGAAAAATCCACCTCTGAACTTATGGCGGCTCAATGAATTACGAACAACTCATGTGCGTTCATCTTGTGACTGTAGTTCCCTGTTTCTTTATTGGGGGAATTCTATTACTTATTTCAAAAGGTACTCCCAGACATAAACTTTGGGGTAAGATCTATTTGTGCTTAATGCTTTTCACAGCTACCGTTACCCTTTTTATGCCGGCCAAAGTAGGCCCCCAGTTTTTTGGTCATTTCGGATATATCCACCTCTTCAGTTTTTTAACTTTGTATACCGGTCCCACTGCTATCATTGCCATACGCAAGGGCAATTTACATTCGCACAAAAGAAAAATGATTCTTCTTTATTTTGGAGCCATACTTATTGCAGGGGGATTTACCTTTTTTCCAGGGAGATTTCTTCATCAAGTATTCTTCGGCTCATAAATAGCAATGCGTTGAATCATGGGGGCAATCTCCCATGTTAAGTTTGCCTCATTTTCTTTCAGAAGGTAGATTTCTTGGTTATATTTAAGGACTTGACGTTTTGGAATAACCTAAATACCTACTATGAAATCTCTCTGAGTGATCGATGATGACCCTATTGTCATATTTGGACTTCGGAAGATGTTGGAACATTCAAAAATGAATGCCAGATTTTTGTCGTTCGAAAATAGCCAGGACGCCCTAGATTTTTTGATTCCAAAAATAGAAAACAACCACGATTAGGCACCAGATGTTATCTTTCTGGACTTAAATATGCCCATCATGAATGGATGGGAATTCATTGAAGAATATGTTAAAATTAATGTCCCCCCTGAAGGCGAGGAACCCGTTCTTTACGTGGTGAGTTCATCCATCCACAAAGCGGACCATGATTGGGCGAAAAAAGTTTCTAAAGTCTCTGGGTTTATTATCAAACCTATAACACTGGAAGAACTCAATAGGGTGTTATTAGAGAATGATTTCTAACAATCATCAATTGGTGTATGCCTGTTTTTAGGTGATTGGTCCTCTCATCGGGCTTTAGCCCAAAGCGAACTTATTCCTGTATCTTTCAACTGTTTAGCCACAAAATGAAAACCACCCAGAACAATAAGGACCCCAGATATTTTTTAGAGCAAGTTGATGATCTTCAAAAGCGAAAAGATGCTTTTGAATTGGTGGAACTGATGTCTGAAATAACTGAAGCTCCACCAAAAATGTGGGGAGACAGTATCATTGGTTTCGGCACCTACCACTACAAATATGCCAGCGGCAGAGAGGGAGATTTTTTTGTGAGTGGTTTTTCGCCAAGAAAAACAAGCTTAACCTTATACATTATGGCAGGGTTTAGCATGTATCCAGAGATTCTAAGCAAGCTTGGGAAATTCAAGCATGGAAAATCATGTCTATACATTAAGAAGCTAGACGACATTGATAGGAATGTGCTACGCGATCTCATTATTGAAAGCGTAAGCCACATGCGCTTGAAATTTCCTTCATCTCCACAACCCAAGGCATGAGCACGTATGACCTTATTGGTGAAAATTACAACCTAACTCGAAAAGCAGACCCGATGATTGCTTCAATCATTTGGAATTTGCTTGATCTTCCAGTGGGTAAAATGCTCCTAGACGTAGGCTGCGGTAGAGGCAATTACACAAACGCCCTTCACAATTTAGGAGGTACGATGTTCGGAATTGATCCATCAACAAAAATGCTGCAGAAAGCAATGAACAATCAGCCCTCTATTAAATGGCGTATTGGCGCGGTGGAAAACACGAAATTCGTTGAGGAATTTTTTGATGGTGCCACCGCAACTCTAACAATTCACCATTGGGATGATCATCAAAGAGGATTTAAATCTATTTACGATGGATTAAAACCTGGAGCGCCATTAGTGATCTTCACGTCCACATCTGAACAAATGAAGGGATATTGGCTCAATGCATATTTCCCAGAAATGCTGGAGAAAAGCATGGCGCAAATGCCAACTAAAATACATGTCGCCAATGCCCTTTTGTCTCTGGGATACGAATTAGTTTCTGAGACTCTTTATTCCATCCACCCGCGCTTAGAAGATCAATTTTTGTACTCTGGCAAACACAATCCAAACTTGTATCTGGACGCAGGTTTTAGATCAGGAATATCTTCTTTCAGATTGCATTGCACGGAAGATGAATTAGCTTCAGGGCTCTCCAAACTTACCGCCGACATTAAATCCGGAAAAGTATTTGAGGTGATCAATGAATACAAAAATCAGGGAGGGGATTACTTGTTTATCAAAGCAATAAAAGTCTAAGATGTATCGGATTTGCGATTGGGAAAATAAAGATGCAGAAGTGCTTGCGCTCATAGCAAACAACGCAAATATTGCTCAATTTATGACCAATGGATTTCCTCATCCATATTCTCTTGAGGATGCTAAGAAATTCATTAAAATGGCTATCTCTCACCCCACCTCTATTATCAAAGCAATTGAAATAGACCACAACTTGGCCGGAGGAATAGGTCTTCATCCGCAGAACGACATCTATCAAAAGAATGCTGAATTGGGCTTTTGGCTGGCAGAAAAATACTGGGGCAAAGGGGTTATGACCAATGCCATAAAAGACATGATAAAAATTGGCTTCAGCTCTTTAGATATCGACAGAATCTATGCAATCCCTTTTGGCACAAACCAAGGGTCAATTGCCGTCCTTGAAAAGGCTGGATTCAAATTGGAAGCAGTTTTGGAAAAGACCATCTACAAGAATGGCCAATTTTTAGATGAACTCATATACGCCGTTCGAAGGAATTAGCAAGCCTCATTTGATGGGTCTAGCTCAAAAAATGTATCAGAATGATCTTCGTCTCTATCCTTGCATGGAAAGTCTTTTTCAATGAGGATCTCAGTAAAATTCAATGGGGAATTTTCAATTTCATATTTCAGCCCTACTTGATCTGAGTCCATCCATTGATTTGCATCCTCGGCGGGAACCGAAACTTCCAACTTGCCATCAGAAAAGTTGATTCTGGGATTATTTTCAGTGGACAGCGCCAGTCCAAAAACAAAATCACCACTTGGAAATGAGACCTTATCCGACAATACCCCTGATTGTCTCAAGATCTCAAGATCAGATTTCCATAAGCGTAAACGCACACTGTTGGTTGCACATCGAATTTTCATACTCCAAATTTCATACGCAATTTAGGCAAACCCACTTTGGCGTTAGGAGTCCAAGTAGATGTTGTTACCTTACCTCCGAATAATTTAAACGTCGATCATTGGAGGAATTGCTGAATCATTTGCAGATTCTTGAAGAGAAATCTTCGGAACTGGAGCCGTCGGAAGAGCTAAGAGCAACTTGGCATAAGGATCTCCAAGAACAAGTTGGTCAATTTTTAGGAAATATATACCAAACCCACGGCTACAGCGGCAAGCCACTTGAAGGTGATTTTTCCATCAGTGGCGAACCAGCTGAATTCCGAGAGGCATTGGACATTTATATGACGCAGGTTTTAACCGTAGGCATACAACCGGCTTCTTCTGCCCACCTCGGCTATATTCCAGGTGGCGGATTATATGCCTCTGCCATTGCAGATTACCTCGCAAGTGTTTCCAATGAATATGCAGGGATCTATTATGGCTCTCCTGGCGCAGTAACCATTGAAGAAGAGGTGCTTAATTGGCTCAAACAAGTTTTTGGGTTCCCTACTGAAACAGCCGGTAATCTTACCAGTGGAGGCTCAATTGCCAATCTCATTGCACTTACTTCAGCACGAGACGCTAAAAAGATCAAAGGTTCACGAATCGAAAGAAGCGTCATTTACATGAGCGCCCACACGCACCATTGCGTCCACAAAGCCTTACGCATCATTGGTCTTGAAGATGTAATTGTGAGGGAACTGACTCTGGACACTCTTCATCGAATTGATCTTGTTCAATTAGAAGCTCAAATTGAAAATGACCTGAAACATGGGTTAGAACCAACTATCATTATTGGCGCTGCCGGCACCACTGATACCGGGGCCATTGACCCTTTGAATGCACTTGCAGACATCTGCGATAAATATAAGATGTGGTTCCACATCGATGCAGCCTATGGGGGTTTCTTCATTCTAGTGGATCACCTGAAAGACAAGTTCAAAGGAATTGAG
>CAZKMC010000004.1:19248-21936 GCA_964553485.1 uncultured Comamonadaceae bacterium | reverse complement strand
ACCCGCACAAAGGGATGTTCTTGCCTTACGGCGTAGGCGCCGTTTTAGTCCGAGATAAGCAAGCAGTGTTGCATTCGCATCACTACACGGCTAACTACATGCAGGACACGCTGAATCCGGATGTCCCATTGAGCCCCGCAGAACTCTCTCCAGAACTCACCAAACATTTCAGAGGATTACGGGTTTGGCTGCCATTACGCATCCATGGAATTGCGCCTTTTAAGGCCTGTTTAGAAGAGAAGATATTGTTGACCCATTACTTCCGAAGAGAATTGAAAAACCGTGGTTTTGTGCTAGGGCCAGAACCTGATCTAAGCGTGAGTTATTTTTGGTGCCCTTCTGAAGGAACCGACCAAAACGACTTCAACAAGAAGCTCATGGCTGAAATTCATAAGGACGGAGATGTGTTCCTTAGCTCAACCCAGATCAACGGAAAATTTGTTATCCGTATTGCCATCTTGGCTTTCCGAACAAAAAAACACACGGTGGACAGAGCATTGAAGATGATCGACAGGTGTCTTGAGAAGATCAGTTGAACCCTTTCCCATTCCGTTTCTCCCATTGCGCACAATGCCTTAATTTCGTGGTAAAATTATCCCATGAGTAAAGCAAACTGGAAAACAGTTAAAGAATATGAAGACATCACCTACGCCAAAAGTGGTGGTGTAGCTCGCATTGCCTTCAACAGACCAAATGTGCGCAACGCCTTTCGGCCGAAGACTGTTGGAGAATTATTCGAAGCTTTTTTAGACGCAAGAGAAGACACCTCCATTGGGGTAGTACTTTTTTCAGCTGAGGGACCTTCGACCAAGGACGGGATTTATTCATTCTGCAGTGGTGGAGATCAAAACGCACGTGGTCATCAAGGATATATAGATGACGAAGGAATGCCAAGACTCAACATCCTGGAGGTTCAAAGACTCATTCGTTTCATGCCCAAAGTGGTTATAGCTGTGGTGCCGGGATGGGCAGTAGGTGGTGGACACAGTTTGCACGTAGTATGTGATTTATCACTTGCCAGCAAGGAACATGCGATTTTCAAACAAACTGATGCCGACGTTACGAGTTTTGACGGTGGATATGGTTCTGCGTATTTAGCCAAGATGGTGGGACAAAAACGCGCTCGCGAAATCTTCTTCTTAGGCAGAAATTATTCGGCTCAGGATGCCTTTGACATGGGCATGGTCAATGCGGTTATTCCCCACAATGAATTGGAAGACACGGCGTATGATTGGGCCCAGGAAATTCTGGCCAAATCACCAACTTCAATCAAAATGTTGAAGTTTGCTTTTAACATGACCGATGACGGTATGGTGGGACAACAAGTCTTTGCTGGTGAAGCCACAAGATTGGCTTACATGACAGATGAAGCCAAAGAGGGCCGCAATGCATTTTTAGAAAAAAGGAAGCCTGATTTCAAAGACATCAAGTGGATTCCTTGATTTACTATCGACCATTTCGAAATCACTTGCGTTACTAACACCAAGCTCCGTTATGAAATCAATTACGTTGAATTTGGTCGTCCTCATGTGTCTAGCGCATGCCATTACCTCTGCCCAAAACCTTGTCCCCAATAGCGATTTTGAACTCGGAACACCATATTGCGGCATCATGATGGGTGCCGCGGCATTCAATTCCTCAATAGATGGATGGTACTCCCCTACCACGGCTGAGTGCGACATATACTATACGGAAGGAATCGAAAGTGACTGTTATAATCTGCAGCCTGAAAATGACTATCCCGGCCCAATTGGAATCAAAGGGTCTGAGCTTCCGCATTCAGGAAATACATTTATAGGCATTCGGACCTACTCTATTGCCGAAACTCAGCAAAGAGAATACATTCAGGCTGAATTGACCGCTCCTACTTTACCAGGCACCGATTATATTATTAGTTGCTGGGTATCTGCCGGAGATAGCCTAGAATCATTTTCGAACAATCTTGGTTTTCTTCTTTCTACTGACGCAATTTCTTCTAGCTCCAACTTGGTGTTGGAATTGTCACCTACCTCTAATTCTGCAGAAATCATCTCCAATACAGATGGGTGGGTATTGTATTCAGACACAGTAAACCTTACAGAGGCCTTTCAATATATTACGGTAGGGAATTTCTTTGATGATGATGCTACTTCTCTTTCCACCAACCCAGCTGCCAATACACAACCCGGAAATTATGGAGCATATTACTTCATTGACGACCTTACACTGGAGCAAGTTCCAGTTTCTGTTAGTGAAAAGTTTTCTGCTTCGTCTTTCAGCATGTCTCCTAATCCCTCAAAAGCCCTAGTCACAATTGCAGGCATGGCACATCCATTTTCCATCACTATCAGCAATCAAATGGGACAGGCGGTAATGGAGAAAGAGTGCATGCCAGGAACCGTTCAGTTAGATGTGGCCCACTTGCCTTCTGGCATATATCTCGTACATGTAATAGCGGGCGGCCAATTGCAAATGCAACGCCTCATCAAAGAATAGCACAAAAAAAAGCCATCTGGATAGATGGCTTTTTCAATTATAAGAGAAGCAGAATTACTTAATCTCTACCAATTCTACATCAAAGATCAAATCTTTACCCGCCAAAGGATGATTGGCATCAATAGTCACATCTACTTCTGAAACTGCTGTAACAGTCACCTGATGTTGCTCACCGTTAGGGCCACTGGATACTAACCTTTGACCAACCTCTGG
>CAZKMC010000004.1:18539-19238 GCA_964553485.1 uncultured Comamonadaceae bacterium | reverse complement strand
GCATATCTTCCGGCAATTGTGTACGCTCAACTTGCTGAACAAGTCCCTCATTCACAGGGCCATATGCCTCTTCAGATGGAATAGTAATTGTTTTCTTTTCGTTCAACCCCATACCGTTTACGGCTGCATCAAACCCCTGAATCATTTGTCCCGTTCCCACAGTAAACTCAAGTGGCTCACGTCCTTCAGAGGAATCAAATACTTCTCCGTTAGTTAATTTTCCAGTGTAATGCACCTTCACGGTGTCGTTGTTTTTTGCTATTGACATATTAAATTGTGTTTTAGGCCATCAAAGGTAGTTTATTCAACATGGAAAACCCATCATTTACAGCCTTTTAACCTCTGTTCACAGATCAGAAGTTGAGGTAAACAGGGCATAACTGGGGTTTGGCCCTACCGGGCCGAGGAAGTTTCTTTGGGGGTTCCAAATTTTTGGGTTGAATGTGACACGCCTTTCATTTCCAAAGAAATTATTCTCTGAAACAAACTGAAGTTTCCAATTAATCGTGGTAACATTCCTATGTTTGTTTCATGAGCGCTTATGACGTAACACTCGTTACATGTAGGGCCTATGACGACCCTCAGGAGATCACACCTTACATTCAAAATGTCCTTTTGGAAGACCAACTTGTGTCTGAAGAGCTGGAAAAACTTGGATTAAGGGTTTATCGAACGCATTGGGACGATGAAAATTTTGAC
>CAZKMC010000004.1:8607-18529 GCA_964553485.1 uncultured Comamonadaceae bacterium | reverse complement strand
TCCACCACCCGTTGTGCAGTCATCAGAGCCACTTGGGATTATTTCCACCGCTATCCGAAATTTTCAGCCTGGCTCAAACAAACTGCTTCCAGCACCATCCTCATCAATGATCCAAAAACGCTTTTTTGGAATATCGATAAACATTATTTGAATGATTTGTCTGCTGCTGGAGTTCAGGTTGTAGAAACTTATTTTATAGAAATTGGCGACAAAAGAACGCTCAAGGAAGTCGCTTTGGATGCTGGCTGGGAGGATTTCATTCTTAAGCCTGCAATCTCCGGTGGTGGCCGACATACCTACAAGACCCGTATACCGGAATGTGAAGAGCATGAAGAAGTATATAAACGGCTCATAGCTGTAGAGTCGATGTTGATCCAACCCTTCCAAACACAAATTGTTACTAAAGGCGAGGTTAGCCACATGATTTTTGGGGGTGAATATAGCCACGCGGTTCTCAAAATTGCCAAACCAGGAGATTTCAGGGTGCAAGATGATTTTGGCGGAACGATTCACCCCTACATGGCTATGGGGCCTGAGGTAGAATTTGCAACTAAAGCTATTGCTAGTTGCTCCCCTACTCCCTTGTATGCACGAGTTGATGTGTTATGGAACAATGATAATGAATTAGCATTGGCTGAATTGGAATTGATTGAACCCGAATTATGGTTTCGAGAAAAAGAAGATGCGGCTCCACTATTCGCCCGTGCAATTCTTTCTAAGTTGAAAGGATAAATGTGACCCTATAGAGGGGGTTCCCAAAATTGCAAAATGCTAGCTTTTTTTTTGATGAGAAGCAGAAATCCATTATCTTCAAGGGCTTATTGCTTAACCAAAACCGCACCAAAGCTGATGTACTATTCCAAACTCCCACAATCGGGAAGGACGATTGTTTTCATGTACAACGATGTCCACAGCACGATTTCGCGCATACTTCTTATTACTCTATTGCTTGTTTTATTTGGCTTCCAGAGTCAGTCGCAATGGCTGGATTGGGCAGATGAAACCAGCACTCGTTTGGTGGTAACAACAGTTGCCAACAGCGATGACGAAGAAAAAGACATCTCTGCGGCTGACCTCAACAACGATGGTCTAACAGATGTGATAGTGGTGCGCAAAGAGCCGTTTTCTAATTCTACGGAAGGCGCAAAATCCGATTTGCTACTTATTAATGTCAATGGAGTATTGACTGACATGACAACGGAATACGCCCCAGGTTTTCTAACAAATGTTTCTTTTGCCCGTGACCTTGTTATCAGTGACCTTGACGGCGATGGTTGGCAAGATGTGGTCATTGCAAATACCTTCAACCAACAACCACAATATTACCGGAACAGAGGCAATGATATCAATGGTGATTGGCTTGGACTAATTGATGAAAGTACTTTGCGCTTTCCAACTATTACAGAAGATATTCCTCTGATATGTGCAGTTTGGGCCGGTGACATTGCCGGCAATGGTTTTCAGGATATCTATTTTGTGAATTACAAGGTAAATGGAGGAGGAGGAGTTGCCAAAGATGTCCTTTTCATCAACGATGGAAACGGATTCTTTACAGATGAAGGAGCTGCTAGACTTGGTAACCTCAGAAACTCAGCTTTTGGAACAGCGGTTCAAATTCATGATTTGGACAATGACGGCGACAATGACATTGTAAAAGTTTCGACACTTTTTGCTGTAGCACCTTGGAACGACAATGGACTTTTTGTGTTGTTCAATGACGGGACAGGAAACTTCTCAAACTGGCAGAATATTGCGCCGTTTGCGCCCTACATGTTTGACGTTGCAGACTTGAATGGAGATACGAATTTAGATTTTTATGTCGTTGATGATGGCAATGATTATATCCTCACCTATGTGAGCTCAGTACCCGATGTTAGCATTACCTATTCGAATGTCTCGATGGGTGCTTCAAGCACCGGTGGCTTTGGTGGTAACGTGCATTTTGGAGACCTCGATCTAGATGGTGACTTGGACGTTGCCGTTTCAGATGTAGATGTGGACATCCCTCCCTGCGACAGCGGAAGAAGACTTGCCATCTACCGCAATGACGGCGGAACCTTTACGGATGTATATGGTAGCACTCTTTTTGACTGGGCAGACAATAGCTATGACATGGCCTGGGTAGATATCAACGGGAATGGACTTCTTGATTTCATTACAGGAGGTTGCGCTGGTTATGGTGTATTCATGAACGATAATTGTGGACTTGCACCAAGCTCAGCAGATTACGATGGCGATGGACTGCCGGATACATGTGACCCTTGTCCCACAAACCCAGATCCTGCTTGCGCAGAACCAATCGGCTTCCCAACTGTATCTCTTGATCACAGTGTTGCAAGACAATGGAATGACATGCTCTTGGAGTCTATTAGACGTGATTTTGCGCGTCCAACGAGCCACTCAAGAAATTTATTCCACACTTCAGTCGCCATGTGGGACGCATGGGCTGCTTATGATGACACGACATGTGAGTTCTTATTAGGGCAAACCATTGGAACCTACACATGTGATTTTGCTGGAATTCCAATGCCTGCGGACATTGAGGCGGCAAGAGATACAGCAATTACATTTGCTTCATATCGTTTGTTGAATCACAGATTTGCCAATTCACCTGGCGCTTCAGTTATGCAGCAAGCCTATGATGCACACATGGACTCATTAGGAATGGACCCTGCTTACACTAGCATGGACTACTCCACTGGATCTGCAGCTGCGCTTGGAAATTACATTGGAGATTGCATGATTCAATTCGGATTGCAAGATGGGTCAAACGAAATAAACGACTTTGCGAATACTTCTTATACTCCTGTGAATCCACCGTTAATTGTAGACGCTTCGGGTAACCCAGACATGGTAGACATGAACAGGTGGCAACCTTTGACCTTGGATATTTTTATTGACCAAAGTGGAAACGAAATACCCGGCGCTACACCAGACTTCCTTGGACCTGAATGGGGCTCCGTAGTTCCATTTTCTTTGTCAGCCGCTGACATGGTGACCTATACAAGAGATGCTTTCGATTATCAAGTGTACCACGATCCAGGAATGCCTCCTACTATACAAATGGACGGATCCGGAGAAACAGATGAGTATCGCTGGAATTTTGAGACTACTTTGATTTGGTCTTCTCATCTCGATGCCACTGATGGAGTGATGTGGGACATCTCACCTGCTTCAATTGGAAAACGTGACATTCTTCCTGCAACGGTGGCTGATTATCCTACATTCTATAACCATATAGACGGAGGTACTACCAGTCTGGGTCATGCCGTGAATCCTTATACCGGATTACCATATGTCCCGAACATTGTGCCTCGTGCCGATTATGCCAGAGTACTTGCAGAGTTTTGGGCAGATGGTCCCGATTCAGAAACTCCTCCGGGACACTGGTTTACTTTGTTCAACTACGTTTCAGATGATCCGTTGGTAGAGAAAAAGTACAAAGGCGAAGGAGACGTTCTTCCAGACCTCGAATGGGATGTAAAAGGTTATTTTGCATTGGGCGGAGCGATGCATGACTGTGCGGTAACCGCATGGGGCATCAAAGGATGGTATGATTATCCAAGACCTATCTCTACGATTCGTGCAATGGCAGATTTGGGCCAAAGCTCAGATCCGGGATTGCCACATTATCATGCAGCTGGTCTGACACTGGTTCTGGGACAAATCGAATTGATTCAAACCGGGGATCCTTTAGCTGGTCTTGGTGATGTGAACGTTGATAAGATCAAGATAAAAGCTTGGAGAGGACATACCGTAATCAACAATGTGGATACAGACGAGGCCGGTGTAGGCTGGATACTTGCTGAAGACTGGGTGCCTTACCAAAGACCATCCTTCGTAACGCCACCTTTTGCAGGATATGTTTCCGGCCACTCTACTTTTTCCAGAGCAGCTGCAGAAATCATGACCATGTTCACGGGGGACGAATATTTCCCTGGAGGCCTTGGCACTTTCTTAGCTCCACAAGACGAGTTTCTCGTGTTTGAAGATGGACCGAGTATGGACATCGAATTACAATGGGCAACTTATCGTGACGCTGCAGATGAATCTGGACTCTCAAGAATTTGGGGCGGTATTCACCCACCAACAGATGACATTCCAGGAAGGATTATGGGAATTCAAATTGGAGTAGAAGCGTTCAATAAAGCAGAGTCATACTTCACTGATGGTGACTATGACGGGTTGTGCGACCAATACGACGTTCCTTGTCTTGGCGACTTGAACAATGACGGTATTCGAAACACTTCAGACATCTTGATCTTCCTAGGAGATTATGGCTGTACTGGAGCCAGTTGTATTGGAGACATGAACAACGACGGAATTACAAATGTGAGTGACATCATTGGTGTCCTTCTTCCTGTGTATGGCTTCCCGTGTAACTAATTAACACATTGAAGTGGGCAGTAAATTGTCACTTGTCTCATAAACAACAGTTAATAATGAAAAGGCGTCTCGAAATATTTCGGGGCGTTTTTTTTGTTCATTGAACTAAAACCCTTTCTTAGAGGCACATTAACCCCAATCTGCGCGTGGATCACTCCAAAAAGAAACCAGTTTACCCCATCTCCGAAAACCTACATCGATATTTACTTCGATATGGGCGCGAAGAATCCTTGCCCATTTCATATGACGATTTGATGGCTTGGACAGATGAGTTTTCTGTTTATGATAGTCAGGGAAATGATACCTTATGGAAATCAGTGATCTATGGCCCCGGCATGCAGCAAGAAGTTGATGACGGATTGAAGCACATCTATGCCTCTTTGAAAACAGATGGCAACATGGATGTGATTCAGCACTTAAGCGTGAGCCGTATTGATTATTGTTTGTTTGGCAATTCGAATCCGTTTCGAATTAGAGTAGTGAACAACTACAATGACAACCATGATTATTTCTATATCAAAAAAGCAGACGCCAGCAGAATATTCGGGCTAGAGTTTGAGCACATCCTAAGTCCCAACCGGATATCCTACTTGACAGAGGATGAGACTTTGGTTGAAGAACATATTCCGGGAATTCCAGGGGACGTGTTTTTATCTACGTATATGGACACGCCCAATTTTTACCCAATCGGAATGGCCAAGGAGTTTGTCAAGTTCAATGAACGTTGTTTTGTGATGCTGCTTGGCGATATGCGGTCCTACAATTATGTGATTGACGTAACACCGGATTTTGACAAAGAACAATACCGTACACGCCCAATTGACTTTGATCAATTTTGCTACGAAGGCAGAAAAAACAACTACCGTCCCCAGTTCTACAAAGAGAATAGCAAAGTGGTTCAATTCTGCATGGATGTTCTAACACCAGAAACTGTGAATCAGTACCAATACGAAGAACGGTCACTGATGAAAAAACGTTACATCATCAGTAAAAAGCGCGTTTTTTTATTGATGGAAGCGCTCACAGATCAGCGAATTTCGACACCAGAAAAAAGGAAATCACTTTGCGCCGACCTCAATGAATTTCATCACACCACCTCATTCAATCGCCTGCGAAGTATGGGAAGTATCTTGAGAAAGCACATGGATCTCATGCTTGACAAGCCTCGCATCAAAAGACCTAGTGGAAATGTGCGCTATAAAAAAGAGAATAAGAAGAAGAAATAATTGAACCGTCATCGAACCAGAATGAGTGAGATCTGTTCTGATTTAAGGCGCATTGAAATTCAGAATTTACCTAGCCAGTAAACCGGGGTTAAAAAGAATCCGGCACATAATCTCATCGGCCAGAGGCCAAAACACATGAAAATACTTCTCACAGGTGCTACAGGTTACATAGGCAAACGTCTCTTGCCAGCCCTAATTGCTGACGGACATCATGTAGTATGTTGTGTGAGAGATCGAAACCGGTTTGAAGTTCCAGATGGTTTTGAACAGCAGACTAGTGTGATTGAAGCTGACTTTTTGCAGAAGGAGACTTTGGACTCGATTCCAGTTGATCTTGATGCGGCATACTACCTCATCCATTCAATGAGCAGTTCTTCCACGGATTTTGAGGAAATGGAGGCTGAAGCTGCCAGAAATTTCCTCGAAGCCCTCAATAAAACACAAGTCAAACAAGTGATTTATTTGGGCGGAATTGTCAATATTGATATCCTTTCCAAACACCTAGAATCTCGTAAACACGTTGGAGAAATATTAGAGTCAGGCAAGTATTTATTTACTGGATTGCGGGCTGGAATTATTGTGGGCTCGGGAAGTGCCTCATTTGAAATAATCAGGGATTTGGCAGAAAAACTGCCTGTGATGATAGCCCCAAAATGGGTCAATACACGATGCCAACCCATTGGAATCGTAGATGTGATCTATTATTTAAAAAGTGTGTTGGAGAATCCAGAATTGTACAACCGCTATTTCGATATTGCTGGTCCAGAAATATTCACATACAAAGAGATGCTTCTGGAATATGCCAAACAGCGCAAACTCAAACGATGGATATGGACGGTTCCAGTTATGACTCCCCGACTTTCTTCATACTGGCTTTATTTTGTCACGTCCACCTCTTACAAGTTGGCTTCTTCATTGGTTAGTTCCATGAAAATTGAGGTAGTTGCCAGCGAGAATGATCTAGCCCAAATGCTCAATTATTCGCCGCTAGACTATCAAGAGGCTCTTTCTCGCACCTTGATGCGCGTTGAGCAAAATCAGGTAGTTTCCAGTTGGAAGGACAGCTTGTCTAGTGGCCGGTTCACCCAGCCTTTGTCGCAACACATAGAAGTCCCTACCTACGGGTGTCTTTTTGACAAGCGCCAAATGTTGGTTTCAGACGAGACCAGCACCTTAGGAAAAATATGGTCTTTGGGAGGGTCAACAGGATGGTATTACGCAGATGGTCTTTGGAAAATACGTGGCTTTATGGACAAGCTTGTTGGTGGAGTGGGACTTAGGCGTGGTAGAACACACCCTCATGAAATTCAGGCTGGAGATTCACTTGACTTTTGGCGGGTATTGTACGCAAACAAGGAAGAAAAAAGATTGTTACTGTTTGCAGAAATGAAAGTCCCAGGAGAGGCGTGGCTCGAGTTCAAAATTCGAAATGGCGAGCTCCACCAAACCGCCACTTTTCGTCCGCGAGGATTATGGGGAAGATTATATTGGTATCTCGTTTTTCCACTGCATGGAATTGTATTTGGAGGAATGCTGCGAGAGCTGAGTGAATAGGGCTTACGGATTCCGTACTTCCGGATTTTCTTTCCTTAAGTTATAGCGCAGCAGCATAACCAAGGCTACGCATACGATGGTAAGGATGGTCATCACATTCCAAGTAAACTCAAAGCCGAAAGCGCCAATCAATTGCATTCCGGAATTGTGCCCGAAAATGTGTGAAATTGAGAATGCGATGGTGTAAAGCGCCATGTATTGACCTGAACGACCTCGCTTTGAGCGTTCCATGGCCCATGCATTTGAGAATGGAAATACCAGCATTTCTCCCACAGACATCAATATCATTCCTATGAGCAGCACCCCAATCCATGATGTTAAGTTCAGCACTATAAAGCTCAGGGCTAGGAGCACCGAGCCCCAAATGATGTAGACCATTTTGGACGGCGACCTTGTTTCGCAGTATTTGATCAGTGGCATCTCCAAAATGAAGATGATCAGGCCATTGAATCCGAGTAACAAACCAATTTCTTGCTCAGACATGAGGTGAATGTCTTTGTAGTAAAGGGGGAGAGTAGAGAAATACTGCAAGAAAGTGAACCCAAACAAAGCCATTGCAGCAAAGAAGATCCAAAAGTTTTTGTCTGAATAAGCTGAGATAGGGAATGAAGCTTCCTCGCTGTCAAGCACCACCGCCCTTTTAGGATTCAACACTTTTAGCAACAAGACTGCCGCTAGGAAACACGTGATTCCATCTATCCAAAACAAGCCATCATACCCAATGGTTGCAATGATAAACCCGCCCGCAACTGGCCCCATAGAAAAGCCCAAGTTGATGGCTAAACGAATTAGTGTTACAGAGCGTGTCTTGTTCTGGGGTTTGCTATATGCCTTGAGTGCCACAAACATCGCCGGCCGGAAAAGATCTGCTGCTGCAAGCACCAAAAAAACGCCCCCGCACATGAACCAAAAAGATTCCAGGTACTGCAAAAGCACAAAAAATACCCCAGACAACATGAGGCTGAACACCATGATCTTATATGCCCCAAAACGGTCTGTTAACTTACCCCCCAACCAGGAACCCACCACAGACCCCAAACCAAACGAAGTCATGACCCAGCCAACATCAGATAAGGTATATCCAAGTCCCTTGGTCAAGTACAAAGACAAAAATGGGATCACCATGGTTCCGGCCCGGTTGATCAATGTGATCAACGAAAGCCACCAGACTTCTTTTGAAAGCCCAGTGAAAGAATCGTACAAGCCGGACAGTAATCTTTGCATGGGAGAGCGTGCTCACTTCAGTGGATAAAAGTAAGCCAAATGATGAGTTTGGGCTCCAAAATAAACACCTTCAGATTTGCATTATTTAGGTAAATCTGAGAAAGCTTTTCATTCTCTTGTTGTATCTTTATAATGGTTGAAATTTCAGTCACTTTATTCTTGTTAGTCATTGATTATAAGTTACTTGAATAGATTCAAACACAATTGATTATTACCCCTTTTCGTGAAAATCCGGCGAAATAAAACTTCAAAACCAAACTAATTTTGCACTTATATGTCGCAAGACCCTTCTAAACCAATGGACATCAACCAAATCAACAAAGTAGAACTTGAATTTCTCTCGTTCACTGACTATGACGAGCTCAAGGCAGTGATGATTGATGCATATTCAAGTATGCAGGATGTGTATTGGAGCAAAACACACGTTCAAAAGTTGATTGATATTTTTCCTCAGGGACAAATTTCAATCAAGATTGATGGTGAATTGGCTGGATGTGCGTTGTCTATCATTGTAGATGACGATGCCTTTGAAGAAGTGCATACTTACCGTGAAATTACTGGTGACTTTACTTTTAGCACGCACAACCAAAGAGGTGACACCCTTTACGGCATCGATATATTTATCAAACCCAAATTCCGTGGACTTCGCCTTGGAAGACGTTTGTACGATTACCGCAAAGAATTGGCGGAAAAACTAAATCTAAAAGGGATCGTATTTGGCGGGCGTTTGCCAAACTATCATACTCACGCAAACAAACTTTCTCCAAAAGAGTATATCGAGGCAGTTCGTAAAAAAGACATTGACGACCCCGTGCTGAATTTCCAATTGTCCAATGACTTTCACGTTCGAAAAGTGATCAAGGGCTATTTGGAAGGGGATGCTGCTTCTCAAGAATATGCAGCGTTACTGGCGTGGGACAATATCTATTACGCCAAGCCAAAGAAGAAACCTCAGACAGACAAAACCATTATCCGTTTGGGACTGGTTCAGTGGCAAATGCGTCCTTACAAGAATTTGGATGAGCTGATGGTCCAAGCAGAATACTTCATTGATGCCGTATCTGGATACCGTTCTGATTTTGCACTTTTCCCTGAGTTTTTCAATGCACCACTTATGGCTGAGCACAATCACTTGTCAGAAAGTGATGCTATTTGGGAATTAGCGAAGCACACAAATGCCATCAAAGACAAGTTTTCTGGTTTTGCAATCAGTTACAACATCAACATCATTACCGGAAGTATGCCTCATGTGATGGATGGCAAACTATACAACGTTGGGTTTTTGTGCCGTAGAGATGGAACCATTGAACAATACACCAAGATACATGTCACCCCAGACGAGGCAAAAGTTTGGGGTATGACAGGTGGTAATACCATTCAAACCTTCAACACCGATTGCGGAAAAATTGGAGTGATGATCTGTTATGACGTAGAATTCCCGGAGCTCAGCAGGATCATGGCTGCAGACGGCATGAACATTTTGTTTGTTCCCTTCCTCACAGATACTCAGAACGGTTATTCACGTGTGCGTC
>CAZKMC010000004.1:0-8597 GCA_964553485.1 uncultured Comamonadaceae bacterium | reverse complement strand
GAATGAATGCTACGTAGCCATTTCAGGGAGCGTTGGAAACTTGCCTAAAGTGAAAAACATGGACATCCAATTCGCTCAGTCTGTGGTATTTACGCCATGTGACTTCTCTTTTCCTACCAATGGAATCAAAGCAGAAGCAACGCCAAATACAGAGATGATTTTGGTTGCCGATGTGGACGTTGATCTGCTCAAGGAATTGCACCAATTTGGAGCCGTAAAGAACTTGAAAGATCGTCGGACAGATCTTTATGAAGTGCGTTTGAAGAAGATCTAGGGTTTGGCCTCTGGCCGAGGAGAGATTGTGAAGTGTAACTTTGTGTCACACACTTGTCTGGCATGAAAGAACATCATAATTTCATTCAACTCCTTTTAAATGACCCAAACGTGCAGTGGGAGCCTTCTCTCACTGTACGACGCAACGAGCACCTGACTGTTCCCGGACAAATCAGCAATCAGTTGTATTGGATCGAAAGCGGTGCTTTGAGGGCTTATTTTCTTTCTGAAAATCAGGAGCAGACACTTCGATTGGGATATCCACAATCTATGATTGCAGATCTTCCTTCATTGCTATCTGGAAAACCGAGTGAGGTGCATATCCAGGCTCTCAAAAAAACCACGGTAAAGCCCTTGAGCAAATCAGCACTTGAGAAAATCATTTATTCAGGTGAGCATCACATGCGGCTCTACATTTCCATGATGGAAGAATTCATGGTACAGCAAGTAGACCGGGAGTTGGATATTCTAACTACTTCACCGCTTGAGAGGTACCAGCGCTGTTTGAATAGGAGCCCTCAGCTATTTCAGCACATCCCAGCCCGCCACATTGCAGCGTACCTGAATATGTCCGAAGAAACTTTGAGCAGGCTTAAAAAGAATACCCCCAAACAAAACTCTTAAGTTCGTTTGAGGGTATAATGTGTGTCTCTCCAAGTCACACAAAGCAGTGTCCTAAAAAGACTAAAGCAATACATTCTATCCGATCAGGAAGGCTGAAATATTTGAAGCCACTCTGACAATTTGGACTGATACTGTTCTTTGAGTTCTTGCCAAAAATTGTGGAAAAACCTTCTGATTCCAGATTGTCCCGAAGAATCATCTTCTGTAATGGTTTGGAATAAACCAGGGAGAATAGGTAGAAGCAGAGATTTCCAAGAGATCATGGCAGTTAATTCAGTTTTAGCTAGGTGCTGAAACAATTCTGCTCGCTGTCCCAACTTGTCTTCCATCGCATCAATTCGCAATGCAAGCTCATCTTGAGCCAAATGAAGAGTTTCGAGATTTTTAATTCTATGCTTCCTCATCGTCGAAAATTGATCGAAGTATTACATTGGCTGCAGGTCTTTCCAGCAACTCTTTCTTAAAGATGACGGCCAGTAGGGCCAGCATCAAATAAAATCCACCCACGATCAAGAATCCAAGACTATAGTTCTGAATGGCTTCACCGATAAAGATGGCGGCGGCCAAAGAGAACATAAAAAGTGCTACTCCGAATAAGGTGAGCAACAGCAATGAACCAGACAGTTTTCCGCCGGATTTTGCTACTTGCTCTCCGGCTTTGAGTTTGGCTTGTTCAATCCGAAGCTTGGCATAGTGGGTGGAATCTTCCACCAAATTGCCCCATTGATTCTTGAATTCTTGTGTCATTGTGGTTGGTTTGATTTCTTAGGCGTGCGCGTTTGTGGTCGCCTTGACTTTTTCATTGGCTTTATAAGCAGCTTCTGTAGCGGCCTCTTTTACCTTGTCTTCTGCCTTACTGATCAAGCTTGCGACCTTCTCTTTGGTTTCATCTACTTTTTCAACAATTTTCTTTCTTGTTTTTTTTCCACTTGTAGGTGCAAATAAAATTCCTGCAGCTGCTCCTACTAATGCTGCGATTGCAACTTTTCCGTTGTTGTTCATTTTTCTAATTTTAAAGGGTTAAACATTTATTTGCCTTTTGTAATGAAAAAGCCGTTCCACAATCTGTAAACGGAAGCAACTCACTGAATGTGAAATACTTACATACTTGTAAGCATAAATTCCCACAATTTTGCTTCAAGAGGTGGGTCAGATATTCCCACAAGTGTGGAAAATACTCGACACCTATTCCACTATTTTATTGATTAGAATCAAGGTTTTGACCACTGCTTTGGAGGACCTTTGAATAAACCGACAGACATGGAACATCTAGAGCTTATCAATGACCTTACGGAACGCACTCGAAAAGTGCTTAAACAGGCGCAAGCACTTCAGAATCTTCCCGTTTCAAAGCTGAATGAAAAGCCCCAAGACAATGCCTGGTCTGCATTAGAGTGCCTAGAACATTTGAATCGTTACAGCAGGTTTTACATACCTGAAATCAGCAAGCAATTAGACAAAGGAGCAGTTAACATCAATGGAAAATTCAAGAGCAATTGGTTAGGGAATTATTTTGCCAAAAGCATGTCGCCAAAGACAGAGAACTTGAATAAAATGAAAACCTTTACATCCATGAATCCAATTGGTTCTGATGTAAATATCAAGGTTGTTGACCAGTTCATTGAAGACCAACAAGCCATGTTGGAACTTTTGAAGAAGGCAAAAACCAAGGATCTTAGTAAGACCAAAACTGCGATTAGCATCTCAAATTGGATTCGCCTTAGAGCCGGAGACACCTTCCGTGTTGTGATTTATCACAATCAAAGACACCTTATCCAAGCCATGCGTGCGGCTGGAATTTGGGAATGACAAGATTGAAGCCCGCAAGTAAATGAATGGAATTGTGAAGGAAATCCGCGTGAAATCCACTAAATTTCACATTCAACTCAACCCTTGCCATGTCAGACAATCTGAGCGAATTATCCGGAAGAAAAGGAATTGTAGACAACCTCTTTGAAAAACTGGCCGATGCTGCCACCGACAAAGGCACGCCAGACCAGGCAGATTTGAACAGACTGGCCGAGGAGTTTTTGGTTGGGAAATCCACTACCTACGGTGCTATTACGTTTTATGACTTTCTGAAACCAGAAAACAAAAACAAAAAAGCATACGTCTGCAATGGTTCTGCTTGTCTCTGTGCTGGAACTCAGGAAGGTGTCCAACAAGCGTTGGAAAAAAAGTTCGATGCGTCTGAAATAGGACACATGACCTGTTTGGGGCGTTGCCATGAGAATGGCGCTTTCCACATCAACGGACATAACTATTCAGGCAAGTCGCCACAAGAAATTGATTCCCTGCTCACTCATGGAAGTGCTTCCAGCAAAGACCTCTATCACGTAGAAGCTAATGGAGAGTCCATTCTGATCGCACCTTATGGCAACGTGGAGGATTATTACCTGCTCCTGAAAGACACTTTAGCAAAGGACTCCGCTGCAGTGCTAGAAGACATCAAACAAAGTGGATTGAGAGGAAGAGGAGGTGCTGGATTTCCAATAGCCATCAAGTTGGACTCTTGTCGCAACACCCCAAGCGATGTGCGATTTATCATATGCAATGCAGACGAAGGTGACCCCGGAGCCTATTCTGATAGGTACCTTTTAGAAGAAAGACCCCATGCCGTTCTTCAAGGCATGCTGATAGCTGGTTATGCAGCAAAAGCCAATTGGGGCGTTCTGTACATCCGAGCAGAATATCCAGACAGTGTTCACATTTGTGCTGAAGCAATTGAGGATTTGCGCAAGCGGGGACTCATTGGAAAGAACATCCTTGGAAGTGGTTGGGATTTCGATTTCAAAGTCATCAAAGCTCAAGGAGCTTACATCTGCGGAGAAGAAACAGCCTTGATCAATTCCATTGAAGGACAACGTCCTGAAGTTCGTGTACGTCCACCCTACCCAGCACAAAAAGGCCTTTTCAACAAGCCAACTGTGGTGAACAATGTGGAGACTCTTGCTTCGCTGCCTTATGTGATGAAACACGGAGGAAGTTCATTCAAACAAGTTGGAACGGAAAAGTCAACGGGTACTAAACTGATTTGCCTGGACGGAAGGTTTAATCGTCCCGGAATTTATGAAGTGGAAATGGGCACCTCCCTCAGAAGTGTGGTGGATGACTTGGGACAAGGATTCTCAGAACCGGTCAAGGCGATGCAAATAGGGGGGCCACTTGGGGGAATTGTCCCCATGAGTAAAATTGATGCTCTAACGGTTGATTTTGAGTCGTTTAGCCAGCAAGGGTTTTTATTGGGACATGCTTCAATTGTATGTATTCCTGAGTCATTTCCTATGATCCAATACTTGGAGCATCTGTTCGAATTTGCGGCTTATGAAAGCTGTGGTAAATGTTTTCCATGTCGCCTAGGCACACACCGTGGTTACGAGATGATGAAAAAGGCACGGACCTCCGACTATAAAATTGACCGTACGCTTTTAGACGACTTACTAGACACCTTGACACAAGGTTCTTTGTGCGCACATGGAGGAGGTATTCCACTTCCCGTGCGCAACGTGTTGCATTATTTTGATGATGAATTGAAGTCTTACTTGCAACCGGCTACATCCAATTAAGAAACACCATGACAACCAACCCAAAAATAAAAACACACCTGGCTTACATCAATGATGAAGCCTATGAAATGCACGAGGGTGAAACCATTTTGTCTTTTGTGCGAAGAAATTTAGGTCAGGATCTGGTGCCCACATTGTGCGATGCGCCCAATCTTGAGCCCTTTGGCTCTTGCAGAGTCTGCAGTGTGGAAGTTGCTTTGGAAGAAGGCGGCAAGACAAAAACCATGGCGTCATGCCACACTCCAGTTGGCAAAGGCATGCATATCCAAACGGATACTGAAAACATCCAAAAGCTGCGCAAGAACATCATAGAGTTGGTGCTTACTGACCACCCCTTGGACTGTTTGACTTGTGAAGTGAACGGCAACTGTGAATTGCAGGATGTAGCCGCCAAAGTGGGCATACGCGAAGTGCGCTATCCAAAAGGGGAGGATCACTTGCACTATGAAAAAGACAAGAGTCATCCATACATGACTTCAGATCTGTCTAAGTGCATCAATTGCTACCGATGTGTGAGAGCATGCGATGAAGTGCAAGGTGAGTTTGTACTCAGCATGGCGGGCAGAGGGTTTGACACTCACATTGTAAAAGGAGCAGATCAAAATTTCTTCGACTCTGATTGTGTTAGTTGCGGAGCGTGCGCGCAGGCTTGTCCCACCAGTGCCATCTCGGATGTATTCCAGTCTAAAGCTATTCAAGCAACAGAAACTACACGAACTGTTTGTACCTACTGCGGTGTGGGATGCAACCTGGATATTTCCACCAAGAACGGAAAGATACTTGGCATTCAAGCTCCTTACGATGCTGCTGCAAATGCCGGACATACTTGCTTAAAAGGGCGCTACGCATTCAAATTCTATGATCATCCTGATCGTTTGCGCAGTCCAATGATCAAAAGAAATGGACAGTTCGAAGAGGTGAGTTGGGACGAAGCTTATGACTTCATCGTAGATAAATTCAATCAGTTGAAGAAAGACCATGGCCCCGATTCCATTGCCGGAATATCATCTGCACGCACACCTAATGAGGAAAATTACCTCATGCAAAAATTCATGCGTGCAGTCATCGGAACTAACAACATCGACTGTTGCGCAAGAGTATGCCACTCCCCTACTGCCTTGGGTATGCAGCGGACCTTTGGAACTGGAGCTGCTACCAACAGCATCAAAGACATTGACTATACTACATGCATGCTTGTGGTTGGAGCTAACCCAACGGATGCTCACCCAGTAACTGGGGCAAAAATCAAGCAAAGAGCCATGAAGGGTGTTCCGCTGATTGTAGTGGATCCAAGAAAGATCGAATTGGCACGCTATGCAAACTACCATTTGCAACTTCGACCAGGAACCAATGTCGCCCTGCTCAACATGATGTTGTACTACATCATCACAGAAGGCTGGGAAGACAAGGATTTTATCACAAATCGTTGTGAAGGGTATGAAGAGTTCAGAGAGAACATCCTGAAACTCGACATGGATGAATTGGAGAAGATCACTGGCGTAGACAAGAACCTTGTGCGGGATGCGGCTGAGTGCTACGCTTCTGCAGAAGCCGCCATGGAATTCCACGGACTAGGAGTTACAGAACATTCACAAGGAACATTTGCCGTAATGCAATTGGCTGATCTTGCCATGATCACGGGCAACATTGGAAAACGTGGTGCCGGAGTGAATCCTCTTCGAGGACAAAACAACGTGCAGGGCGCTGCCGACATGGGCGCACAACCTCACCAAGGGGCTGGATATCTAGACATTACTGACCCCAATGTCAACAAGCATTACAACAGCTTCTACGGAGCAGAAGTGCCAAGTCACATTGGGTATAAGATTCCCGAAATGTTCAACGCCGCCATTGACGGCGACCTCAAAGCACTTTGGATCATAGGAGAAGATGTGGTTCAGACAGATCCGAATACCCAAAAGGTAATGAAGGCATTGAACAACCTTGAATTGCTTGTGGTTCAGGAACTCTTCATGACCCCAACCGCTGAATTGGCCACGGTCATTCTTCCGGGTGCATCCTTCCTTGAAAAAAGCGGCACGTTCACCAATGGAGAACGTCGGATTCAAAGAGTAAAGCAAGTTGTTGAACCATTAGAAGGCACCAAGCCTGATGGACAAATTATAGTTGAAGTCATGAATCGTATGGGGTATGCTCAGCCGGATTATGCTCCAGACACTATGCTCGAAGAGATCAGCGGAATTGTGCCGTTTTTCGCCGGGGTGGTGTGGGAAGAACTTGGTGACAATGGAAAACAATGGCCGGTAAAAGTAGGAGGAGAAGACACTGACCTGCTACATATTGAATCCTTCAAAAGAGGGAAAGGGAAGTTCTTCTATTTTGACTTTGAAGAGTCCAAAGAAATCCAAGAAAACGGAAAGGACTATCCATACATCATCACCACTAACCGTGAGTTGGAGCATTACAACTGTGGCGCTATGACCCGTAGAACGGGCAATGTGGAAATCTTAACGGAAGACGTGTTGCTGATCCACCCAGATGATGCTAAAGGAAACGGCATTGCGGATGGAGAAATGGTGTGCGTGGAATCGCCAAGAGGGAAAGTGGATATTCGAGCCAAGATAACCACCGATATGAAACCAGGAATTTTGAGCTCTACTTTCCACTTTCCGGAGATCATGTTGAACAACATCACCTCAGATGTGCACGACAGTGAAGCCATGTGCCCGGAGTACAAAGTTGTTTCTTGTCGGATCCGTAAAAGCAAAGGGAAGTACAAATAGTTAATAGCTAATAATTAGTAATTAATAGTTAATGGGCGGGGACGAGCTTTCAGCCGTCCTTTTCGGGAATTTTCCCTATCTGGCATGCGGGCAACTTTGCCCTCCACTTTCTTCCCAAAAGTATCATTGAGAAGGACGCCTCTCAGGCGTCTTTTCTATTTATAACAAGGAATTGCATTTCTCCCAGTGAAAAGGAAATTTGTTGCTGATAGCACCTGTAAAACAATGTGCGTCATCTGCAAAAAAGGACTTTCAAACTGGGCAAATCTCCATATCGAAAGCTTTATATTTTGTAGATTGTCATCAACACTGAATTCAGTTTGGCTATGAATCGCTACTTTATTATCTCCATTTTTGTCGTGGCCATGTTGTTCAAGTATTTCAACATTGTTTCGATACCGCTCATTCTTTTGGTCATTGCGCTTGGTGCTTTGTTTTTGCTGAACTCGAAGATCATCTCGCTAAAAGACCCTGTTGGGCATCGACTTTCTCTGATTGGCTTGGGCACCGTTTACATTCTTTCCGCAATGGTCTTTGTGTTAAGTGGTGGCCCCGCAGAACAGATCTTGAAAATTACCACAGCCATTTTTGTGGTGTGCGTGGCGGGGTTCTCAATCTACTACTTCACTTTGAAGACAGATGAGCGCATGAACATCTATCGGAAATTCCTTTGGGAAGTATATGTACTGAGCCTGTTCAACTTTGCGCTGCAGCTTATTTATGTGCAGAAATACTTTTTTCTTTCTGGTTCTTGAATGGGCTTGCTCCGGCTGTAAAGCCCTTCGATACATTCCGCGAAAATATTTCGCGAAAACGATAATCTTCAATGAAAGCGGAACACTCAGGGTGACATCTCGTTTTTGAACTAGCATCATTTTGAATTCACACTTCAAACCCAAACTCACACCCTTCAAGACTCGCAACTAAAGACTCAAGACTCAACCCTTATTTCTGCACAAACCCTTTCAAGGTCCGCATCACAAAGAACAGCCCAATGATGGTCAAAATGCAACCCAGCATCAATGGTGCTCCGGGGAAATGAAGTGGGGTGTCTTCTTTGGTGAAAAAAGCAAACAAGGTGGTCATCAATACGGGACCAATGATGGAAGTCAGACTCATCATGCTGGTCATGGTTCCTTGAAGTTCTCCTTGTTCGTTGTCTGGAACTTCTGCAGACATAATTCCTTGAAGTGCGGGACCTGCAATACCTCCCAAACAATAGGGTATCAAGAAGGCAAACATCATCCATCCTTGACTGGCAAAAGCAAACAATACAAAGCCAATGGAGTACAAAACCATGCCCACGTACACACTTCGTTTTTGTCCTAACTTTGGAATGATCACGCGGATCAGCCCTCCCTGAACAATAGCACTGATCAATCCCACAAAT
>CAZKMC010000003.1:18992-27735 GCA_964553485.1 uncultured Comamonadaceae bacterium | reverse complement strand
CTTGATCAACTTGAAACTTTGCTTGAACCGTTTGTGGTCATTCCATTTGACAATGCACCTTGGACCTCTGGAGAGGTTGATTTACTCGCTTTTGCTGGAACCAGCGCAAGTTTTGTGCAGGCTACAATTAACCCTTCTTCCGGCAGCTCCATGATAGTAGACATGTTTGATGACGGCCTGCATCAAGATCTCGCTGCAAATGACGGCTGGTTTGGAGCCCAGATTCAAGCTGAAACTTCCTGGGATTCCTTCACTTACCAAATTATGGCTGGCAACGGACAAGAAACTGACACCGCTCCGTGTGAACCTCAATTGGTTTGGTCCTCTTGGCTTGGAAACGGTTTGGTCATCAATGAAGTGATGCCAAGTAACACCTCAAATATCGCTGATGAATTTGGTGAGTACGATGATTGGATTGAACTCTTTAACGCTGGTTCTACTTCACAAGACCTTTCAAATTACTACCTCACTAACAAACTGGAAGAAGCTAACAAATGGCGGCTACCATTGATCATATTAAGCCCCGGAGAGTTTGCCTTGTTGTGGCTAGATGATCAGTCAGAACAAGGTCCTTCGCATGGAAATTTCAACTTGAATGCTAGTCTAGACGACGTTGCTTTGGTCGCCAAGAATCTAGAAGCATGGCGAACCGTTGACTATGTCGAATTTGAGAACATAGCTACCGATGAAAGTTATGGAAGAGAAACTGACGGGAATTTACCTTGGATTGTGTTCAACAACCCTACTCCAAACGGAAGCAATAATTCCATCGGTATAAAAGAATCTGCGGCCGTGGCATTTGTCGTCTATCCAAGCCCAACCACTGGTGAATTGCACTTTGACAGACCCCAAACCGGGAATGTGGTAAACATGCAAGGACAAAAGATGATGGAATTCAGGGAACAATCGCGCATTGACCTCTCCACACTATATTCAGGCTTGTACATCATTCATACTTCTGCTGGGATTGCCCGCATTGTGAAAGACTAGATAGTGTTCGCTTTACACTTTGTGTATATTTGTCTTAAACAAATTCTATCCTCATGCTCAGAACTTTGCTCGCATGCCTTGTGATTATTGGCTTTGCAACAAAATCATCCTCTCAAATACTTTGGACAGATCCTACTTTCCCAACACAAGATGATGTGGTCACGTTGTACTATAATGCTCTCGAGGGCAATGGTGAAGTTGCCGGAGTTCAGCCCTTGTATTGCCATACTGGAGTCATCACTTCTCTATCGGAAAATGAAAGTGATTGGCAGCATGTGCAGGGTAATTGGGGCACCGCCGACAGCAATGTCTTAATGAACTACCTCGGAGACAATATCTATACCTTCGATTTTGGAGGTCAGTCGTTAGCAGATTTTTATGGCCTGTTGGCCGAGGAGACAATCACTTCATTGGCTATGGTATTCCGCAACATGTCGGGAACATTAGTAGGAAGAGAAGCAGATGGTGGGGACATCTATTATGCTATAGGCGACGGAAGCTTTTCCGCAACCATCCTTTCACCTGGAAATCCAAGCACGGCAATCAACTTGGGTGAGTCTATTGAAATTGCAGGTATTAGCAGTGAATCAGCTGATTTGGAGATATTGATAAATGGTGGTTCTGTAGCTACAGCGTCTGCAGCTAGTGAGTTGAATTACACCTTTGAAGGAACTGTTTCCGGGCAATATACTATAGAGTTTACCGCAGATAACGGATTACAGACCGTTTCCTCTGAAATTTCCATCCTAGTAATTCCTGAAACAAATGTGGAAGATCCAACCTCAGATGTAAATGACGGAATCAACTACATGGATGACACCACGGTAATTTTGCAGTTCTATGCCCCGTTGAAGGAAAATATTTTCGTCGTAGGTGACTTCAATGATTGGCAGTTTGACTTGGATTATTTGATGAATCAACGCACAGATGGTGAGACTTTTTGGCTTGAGATTGATGGTTTGACTCCGGGACAAGAGTATCGTTTCCAATACCACATCATGCCAGATGATATGCGCGTAGCTGAATATTACGCTGACAAGATTCTTGATTACTGGAATGATCCATGGATTCCAGAAAGTAGCTACCCAAATCTCTTGCCCTATCCAAATGACTTAACCTCCAATCAAGTGAGTGTTCTTCAAACTGCTCAAACGGCCTACAACTGGACAGATCAATCCTATGAAAAGCCTCCGCAGGAACGTTTAGTTATTTATGAATTATTGGTCCGAGACTTCTCAGAAGAGCGCACTTATGCTTTCATTCAGGATTCGCTGCCTTATCTAAAAACTTTAGGCGTTACTGCTATTGAATTGTTACCTGTAAATGAATTCGAAGGCAATGAGTCTTGGGGTTACAACCCTTCTTTCTACTTTGCTCCAGATAAGTATTATGGTTCAGAAGATGCAATGAAAGCGCTAGTGAATGCTGCTCACAACGAAGGCATTGCTGTAGTGATGGACATTGCATTGAATCACAGCTTTGGCCAAAACCCTCAGGTCCGCATGTATTTCAATCCACAGCTAGGTGATTACGGCCAGCCTACTCCAGAAAGTCCCTGGTTCAACGAGGTTCCAAAACACGACTTCAACGTTGGATATGACTACGATCATGAAAGTTCAAGAACGAGAGATTTTTGCAAAAGAGTACTTGGTTATTGGATTGAAGAATACCACATAGATGGTTATCGTTTGGATTTGAGCAAAGGGTTCACACAAAACAACACCTTAGGCAATGTGGCAGCGTGGGGTGCTTATGACCAAAGCAGAGTTGATATCCTAAATGATTACCGGAATCATATCATGTCTATAGATGAAGAGACATATATCATCTTGGAGCACTTCGCCAACAACGATGAAGAAATAGTGCTAGCAAATACAGGATTCATGTTGTGGGGCAACCTCAACCATGAATACAATGAAGCTACAATGGGATATTCGAGTAACTTGAATTGGGGATCCTACCAGGATAGAGGCTGGAACAATCCGAATTTAGTCACTTACATGGAAAGTCATGATGAGGAGCGTCTTATGTACAAGAACCTGGAATTTGCCAATAGCAATGGAGCATATGACATTACAGACATGGCGACTGCCTTGAGAAGAATTGAATTGGCCTCTTGTTTCTTGATTCCTTTACCGGGACCAAAAATGATTTGGCAGTTTGGTGAACTAGGCTACGACTACTCGATTAATTATTGTTGGGACAACAATACCATTGATGAGGAGTGCCGGACATACGCCAAGCCTGTAAGATGGGATTATTACGAGGAAATAAACCGCAAAAGAATCTACAACGTGATGGCTGCGTTGAACCATCTCAAAGCAACTGAGGACGCGTTCATAACAACAGATTACACCATTGATGTAGCAGGCACAGGAAAGAGAATCCACCTCAATCACCCTTCTATGGACGTGGTAGTTGCAGGAAATTTTGATGTCACAGGCTTTCAGATGTCTCCAGATTTTCAACATACCGGAACTTGGTACGACTACTTCAGCGGGGAGTCCTTCGAAGTAACTGATCAAAACGTGGCCTTTTACTTTGAGCCAGGCGAATACCACATCTATACAGATCAATTCTTGGAAACACCAGTCATTGAGACTTCAATTGATGAAATAACAGCAAATGCGAATTTTACGATGTACCCAAATCCAGCTTCAAGTTCAATCACTCTAGTGATAGGAAATGATATAGATGAGGTCACTCGCATTCAATTGCTTGATTTACAAGGGAGAGAATTAACTCTCATCGCCGACAGGCAAAACCTTAAGAACGCACAAATCACTTGGGAAATTCCTACTGAACTAGCAAGAGGGATGTACTTTGTGCGAGTGAATACGAATAAAATCCAATCTACCTTACCTCTAATTGTAGAGTAGCTGGAATTAATTTTTACAATTAAAGACGCTTAAGTGTACCATCTACACCACTGTGATTTAATTGTATGTTTGATATGCTTAAAGAACCAAACATGAGAACATTAACCAAGTTAAGCAGCCTGGTGCTGTTGCTAATGCTGGCAACAAGTAGCATTGCTCAGAGAGTCAAAGGAATAGTGCTTGATGAAAACGGTGTATCACTTCCTGGAGCCACCGTGGTTGCTGAAGGGCAGCCTGGAGGAGCATTTACTGACATTGACGGTAGTTTTAACCTCCCGTTGCCTGTGGGAATCCACAAGCTTAACGTGACTTTTATTGGTTATAAAAAAACAATCAGGACCGTTGAACTAGTGGCTGGGCAGACCCTGGAGTTAACCATCCAACTTGAACCAGACGCCATTTATTTGGACGATGTAATTGTAGTTGGATATGGCGTACAAAGAAGAAAGGAAGTTACAGGTTCAATAGCTTCTGTAAGTGCTAAGGCAATTACGGCAATGCCAACTCCATCTTTTGAGGCGTCGCTTCAGGGACAAGTTTCTGGTGTTCAAGTAACGCAGGGATCTGGTATGGCCGGGGCCCCTTCAATTCTCCGAATCAGAGGAATTGCATCCGTTTCTGCAGGCGGAGATCCCTTGTATGTGGTTGATGGAATTCCTATTACACAAGATTACTTTTTAAGAGGGAACAGCGGAGCAATGAACAACAACCCGTTGGCTGCATTGAATCCTAATGATATTGAGTCGGTAGAAATTCTGAAAGATGCTGCCGCAACCGGAATATATGGCTCTCGTGGTGCCAATGGAGTTGTTTTGATTACGACCAAGCGCGGGACAAAGAAAAAAGGAGTTGCTTTTGAATTTACTTCACGTTTAGGAATAAGCACGGCGGCGTCAAAACCCAATATGCTTAATACAGATCAATATCTGACCATTCGACAGGAAGCATGGGAAAATGATGGCGGCACAGGATACGCGTGGCTGCCAAATTTCACTACTGCCAATGATGATGCCGACACTCGCGCAGCCGCATTTAAAAAAGCACAAGGCACTGACGTTGATTGGGTAGATCAAACGATTGGTATTGGGGTAAAGCAGTTGTATAGTCTTGGGGTTCGAAAAGGTGGAGAGAAATATGCCATGTTTGCCGGAGTCTCATACGATGACAACCAGAGCTTTTTACTTGGAAACAGTTATGAGCGAGTAAGCGGAAGAATCAACTTTGATTACACATTCAATAGCTGGGCGAAGGTAATGGCCAGCACGTCACTTAGCAGGGGAATCAACAACCGAGTAGATGCTGCATGGAGCGGTGGTTTGGGAGATGCAATGTCCAATGCCCTTCCCTTCTACCCTGTGACTCAAGGAGATGATTATTTCCTATGGCAAGATGAATTTGGAGGGACTAAAAACCCAGTAGCCTATCGAGAATCTAAGGTCTGGAAAAACACAGAAGATCGTTCTATCAGTAATGTCATGGCGATATTGTCGCCGAGCAAAGATTTCAATGTCAAACTGAGCGGGTCATTTGATTTTATGCACCTGCGAGAGGATATTTTTGAGCCTCCATTGAATCAGGCTACAGAAATTGGAACAGCAAACAGAAATGCCAATTACGTGCTGAATTGGAATTATTCAATCACCGGAGATTACCGGTACGAATTGAGCGAAGAAAGCAGATTCGACTTTTTGATTGGAACTGAATTCCAGCGCTCGGACGCATATGGATATGGAATACAATACACAGATGTGAACGGACCTATTTTCGAGGTGGATTCACTGCTGGAAAATGCCAGAAACTTCAATAAGACGATCAATAATCCAAGTCAATACAGCTTCCTTTCTTATTTCGGGCGTGTGAACTACACCTTAAAGGATAAGTACTTCTTCCAAGGAACAGCTCGTGTAGATGGATCAAGCAGATTTGGACGCAATAACCGTTATGGATTTTTTCCTTCGGTTTCTGCAGGATGGGTATTGTCTGACGAGGACTTCCTTAAGGACAGCGAAACTGTTAGCTTCATGAAACTCCGCGCTAGCTGGGGAAAAACTGGAAATGCAAGCATTCCTGATTATGCGCGTTTTGGAACATATTCCGCAGCCAATAACGGAATTCTATACAACCAGAATCCAATCTTATTTCCCTTGAACCCTGCTAACCCAGATTTACGTTGGGAAACCTCCACTACTCTAGACGCCTCTTTGGAGATCGGTATTTGGCAAGACCGAGTGACATTTGAAGTAGGCGTTTACAACAAGAAATCTGAAGACGTATTGTTGAATGTGAATGTGCCTCCAAGCACCGGATTCACCAATTACTGGGACAATGTTGCCTCCGTGTTGAACAGAGGAATTGAATTCTCAATCAAGTCGCGGAACCTTGTCGGTAAATTTGAATGGACCACAGACTTCAACATTGCACGTAACTACAACGAACTGCTTAACATTGGGGATTACACTCCAGATGCTGTAAGTGGCGGCACCAATGATTCACGTGTGATAGTTGGTAAGCCAATTGGTTCTTTCTACCTGGTAGAATTTAGCCATGTGGATCCAGACAATGGACTGCCGGTCTACCTAGACCTGGAAGGAAATGAGACCTATGACTATGACAACGCAATTAGAAAGTATGTTGGTGATGGACTGCCTGATGTAGTTGGCGGATTGACCAACAACTTCCGTTTTAAGAACTGGGACATGAGTGCTTTGGTGACCTTTAGTTTAGGAGCAAAGATCTTTGACTCTTCTGCTAAAAGACAACTTGGTGTTGTATCTGGATGGAACATGCGTGAAGAAATCCTTGATCGCTGGAGACAACCTGGAGATGAGAGCACCTTCCCCCGTATGACGCTTGACGAAACCACTTATGGATTGGACGCAGGCTTCCCTTGGTGGAACACTAGTTTATTCGTCTATGACGCTTCCTACTTGCGCATGAGAAATATTACAGTTGGATATAACTTCCCAGAGGTTAAGATCCGCGACAAGAAATTCAATCAATGCCGAGTAGCATTCAATGTTTCAAACTTATTCACCATTACGAACTTCCCAGGCTTGGATCCAGAAGTAGTTCGCGATTTTGAAAATGCTCAGGATAGAAACATGAGTCCAAATGTGACTTATTTGACTCCTCCGCAGGAACGCTCTTACAATGTGAGCATCAGTTTGGCATTTTAACCTACAGAAACAAGAACCATGAAAATTCAATTTACCATATCACTTTTGGCGCTCATGTTCCTGACTACGGGGTGCGACAAAATGCTTGAGTTTGAACCCGGAGATGTAATTCTGGCTGAGGATGCTTTGAATACACCTGAGGATTTGCAATTACTCCTGAACTCAAATTATGACGTCATTGGTAACTTATATGACGGGCGAGTCCAGAACGTTGCAGAGCTATTGACAAATAACCTTGCTTTGCCTGAAACCAATCTGGACTATCAGGCAATCCATAACCGCCAGACCAATTTCTTCACCTCTACTCCAGGAGGCGTGTATACAGACTTCTACAGAGCGGTTTTTCGCTCCAACGTAGTACTTGAAAGTTTTGATCTGATTGAAGGCTTAACGGATGCAGACCGCACTCGCATTGAAGCTGAAGCAAGATTTATTCGTGCAATTTGCCATTTCCAAGTAGTTCGTTTGTGGGCACAGCCTTATGGATACACTCCTAACAATACTCATTTGGGAATTCCAATTCGTGAAGCTGCGACACAAGATCCACTTCCACGAAGCAATGTGAACGATGTATATAATTTCATTGAGCAGGACCTGTTGTTTGCAT
The DNA here is from genome assembly GCA_964553485.1 of uncultured Comamonadaceae bacterium. Taxonomy (GTDB): domain Bacteria; phylum Bacteroidota; class Bacteroidia; order Flavobacteriales_D; family Sanyastnellaceae; genus CAZKMC01. Next base: position 20,083 of record CAZKMC010000003.1, on the reverse strand, counting down.
ATGACAACCTTCCATTGAGCAACGACGTCTATGCCACCAAATACTCAGCGGCAGGTTTCCTTGCCTACATGTATTTTCTTCAAGGGTCACATCAAAATGCCGCCGACTATGCTTCAGAGGTCATAGGAAGTGGGCAGTTTGCTTTGGAAACAACTATTGATAGATTCCTGCAGGACTCTCAGAGTACAGAAACTGTTTTTGGAATTGTGGGCAATTTGAATGACAACCGAAGTGAGGCATTCAGAGACAATTACCGCTCAGACAACAACCCCTCTCCTACTTTGACTTTCAGCGAGCAGTTCAAAGACCTATTGGTACAGAACCCATCTGACGATCGCAATGATTGGCTGACAGTGAGCGGCACCAAATATTTAGTGAACAAATTCAACAACAAGGAATATTTCAATGTTCCTATTGTGTATCTAACCTCTTTGAAATTGATTCGGGCAGAAGCATTAGCTGAAGTTGGAACTAGTCTTGACGTAGCTATTAACGATGTCAATGATATTCGGGACCGAGCATTTGGTGAAGGCTTGAATGACCTGTCTGAAACAGCTACATCAGAAGATATCATTGCCGCAGCAAGGATTGAAATGTGGAAAGAGACCGCGTGTGAGGGAACGTGGATAGACCAACTCAAACGAAGAGGAACAATGGGTGAAAACATTGAAGTTCGTGATGCTCCTTGGGATTGTCCTGGTATGGCTTTGCAATTTCCCAATGGTGAAACTTCAGCTGCAGGATTTCAACTCAACCCTGAGGGTGGCTGTAATTAATAATTATTGAAATGAACACTATGAAAAAGACATATATATTCATCGGTTCCTTGCTTCTAGCGCTGTGCTTTACAGCTTGCAAAGAAACTATCGAAGGAGACCTTGGCGAACCTTTTGATAAAGTCAAAGGTCTTTCCGGTACTTGGGAGCTTGCGCGCTTTGAGCAGCAAGATCTCAATAACCCAGTCAAAGAAACCCGCGACTTAAGCGAGTTTTATATTGACGGACAAGTTACACCACTCCAAATCACATTTGATGCAAGTACAAGGTCGTACAATGTGGCCATAGAACTTGGTAAAAATTATTTTGGTAATG
>CAZKMC010000003.1:5471-18982 GCA_964553485.1 uncultured Comamonadaceae bacterium | reverse complement strand
ATGATGACTACCCTTCATTTTTGATTTTAGACACTGGCTCGGACACTCTTCAGTACAACCTAGGTACTATTGTGAGAGAATTCGATAATACCCTTCAAATAGATTATAGACGTGGCTGTGAAGATGCTGATGGCAACTTGACAGAAACCGTGGTTTACAAGTTCATTTTTAACCGCACAAATGGCTAACATGAAAAAGATATTTCTTTCACTTAGTATACTTGCTTCTTGTTCACTAGCCGTGGCACAAGCAGCATACATCCTTCCTTCTCCTACTTCAGCAGATAGCGAAGTGACGTTGTACATCGACATCAACCAATCACAAGATGGCACCAACAACAATGCTCTTAAAGCAATGTTGACGGATTTTCCGGATGAACCGGTCTATCTGTGGTCATGGCAACCAGCGGCTCCTGGAATTGGAAATGGAAACTGGGATGCCTCAAACCCAGACATGCAACTAGAAAAAATTGGCCCATTATTATACACCATGACCTTTGTGCCTACTGATTTTTATGGGGTAGATGGTGCCACTTTCTTCTCATTGGGAATTTCTTGTTTAGCGAAATTATCAAACGGAAATGCACACGCTGATGAAGGATATGATGGTGAGGCCAAAACAGAGGATCTTCACATCGATATCATTCCGGAGTTATGCAATGCACGAGTATGCATCTTTCCTGAAATCCGACAAGAAGATGATTTCCTTAGCATTACCTATGACAACACACAGGAAACCAACGCTGGACTTATGGACATGGGGCCCGCAGATTGCTACATTTATCTTTCTGCCAAAACGGGTCCATTTAGCTCTTACCCTTATGTTCCTTCTTCTGAGGTGACCATGACAAATGAGTTACAAATGCAGCCCGTTCTGGGTGAGCCTGGTAAGTTCCGACTGACAATCATTCCTTCTGAATTCTTTGTGAATGTGCCTGAAGAGGAACCGATACTAGATATTGCTTATTACATGTTGAGGCCGGGTTTCACTTACCAAGGTGCACCACCTACGGCACTCATTTCAATGTTACAATGTGATTAATATAAGATGGCCGCTTCGCGGCCATTTTCACACACCATAGGCCCATTTTCATACACCAATCCCCATTCCCATGTCGAATCTATTTAGTTCTTCTGCCGTGTTCGCATGCCTCTTGTTTCTTGTTGCTTGCTCTAACCCTGAAACAGAGTCTAACAAGGTCAACAACATTGAGGATCACATTGTGGGTCTCGCATCTCCCATCCGCTTATTGCCCGATAGCACTCAGGTAGTGCTCTTGGACTATTTTCCAAACACGAGTCTAATTGAGTCAGTTGTTTGGGACAACCAACCCCAAGCAATTTACCCTGATTGTGGATGTGTTTATCTTCATGGAAATGGCAATGCTCCTTTGGGAATGTTGGAAGTTGTATTTGACGGAAGCAAACATGATATTCCCGTTTTTGCATCGGAAAAAGAAACGATTGAACTTTCAGTGACGGTAAAAGGTCTGGCAAAGAACGTTGCGATAGCTGGGAATATCAACGGTTGGAACCCATCTGCCACTCCCTTGTCCCAGCAAGCTGACGGATCATGGAGTACATCGTTGGTGCTAAACCCTGGAACTTATCAATATCAAGTGGTAGAAGATGGTGTCTGGATGCTGGACCCCAACAATCCAGAGAAAATGAGTAATGGTCAAGGAGGGTTCAACAGTGTTTTTGTAGTTGGAAATCCGAACGCAATCAAACCAAGACTGAATACAAGTCTTTCAAAATCAGGTGTGAATTTCGAGATAACCCCTTCAGGTAGCATTTTTGTATGGCATGAAGACCAATTTATTGGTAGTACCGAAGCTGGGAAAATCTCTTTGGATCTACCTCTAATCAAAGCTGAGGGCCGCACATGGATCAGAGCCTGGGGTTTTGATGCTGCTGGATTAAGCAACGATGTCCTGATTCCATTACAAGACGGAAAAGCAGTTACCGATGCAAATCAGCTTACCAGACAAGATCAGGAAACTATGATTATGTATTTCCTCATGGTCGATAGATTCAAAAATGGAAATCCAAACAATGACTTCCCCGTGGATGATCCAGCAATTTTACCCGTTGCCAACAACTATGGCGGGGACTTTACGGGGATTATTGAAAAAATTGAGGATGGATATTTCAATTCGCTGGGAATGAATACGATTTGGATCTCTCCCATTACCCAAAATCCGGAAGGAGCTTGGGGTTTGTGGGACAAAGGAGTCACGAGCAAATTTTCAGGATACCACGGATACTGGCCAATTTCAAGCACCAAAATCGATTACCGTTTTGGTGATGAGACGTCTTTTTCAAAGCTGTTGGATGAAGCGCATAATGACGACATGAACGTACTTGTGGACTATGTTGCCAACCATGTACATGAAGAACACCCTGTCTATCAACTTCATCCCGATTGGGCCACAAGCCTCTATCTTCCGGATGGGACAATGAATACAGAAAAATGGGACGAGCACCGTTTGACAACCTGGTTTGACACCTTCCTCCCTACTCTCGATTTTTCAAAACCAGAAGTCATAGATGCAATGACGGATAGCGCACTTTATTGGTTTACCACCTACCCGATTGACGGCTTCAGACATGATGCCACCAAACACATTCCCGAAGCATTCTGGCGCACCTTGACCCAAAAGATGAAAGACAGGGTAGTTAGGCCAGGAAACAGGACTATATTCCAAATTGGCGAGACTTATGGAAATCCGGAGTTGATAAGCAGTTACGTAAGTTCAGGACAACTGGATGCTCAATTTGATTTCAACCTCTATGACGCTGCTGTGGATGCATTTGCCAAGGAAGAGACTGATTTTCAGAATCTGGTTCGCGTCTTGAACGAGAGCCTTCAATATTACGGCTCTCACCATAAAATGGGGATGATCACAGGCAACCAAGACCGCACCAGATTTATTTCCTATGCAGATGGAAGTGTTGATTTTGGAGAAGACTCAAAACTAGCTGGCTGGACACGTGAAATTAATAATCAAGGTGCTGACGGTTATGAGAAACTACAATTGCTCAATGCCTTTATCATGGCCACACCAGGCATTCCATGTATCTATTACGGAGATGAAATAGGAATGCCAGGAGCAAATGATCCTGATAATCGCAGAATGATGTGGTTTGAAGATTGGAATGAGCAACAACAAGCCACTTTCAATAGCCTGTCCACTTTGGCACATTTAAGAAGTTCACGTATGTCGATGCTTTATGGAAACACGGAAGTACTCGACAGCAGCCAGGAAGTTTTAATTCTAAAGCGAAGCTATCTTGGAGAGTTCACGATCATTGTTTTGTGCAAAGATCCGAAGGGATGCAAAGTTGAATTATCTGGCGCCGAAAACATGCAATTACTTGCTGCAAGCGGAACAGAAGGAGACTTAACAAATGAGCTAAGATTTAGTGGACGTGGGTATATCTTCCTCGGCCAAGGGCCAAAATAGCTCCTCAAAATTGTAACAATCACCCATTTGAGCAAGTACAATCCTACAACCGTGTAGGTTAACTACTGACAAATGCGCTACTTAATTGCCTTAACTTTTTTCTTTTCTACTCCCTGTACTTTAGCTTAGCTAGGGCCTGCAGGAGTATATAGCTCCGCTGAAAACCCTTTTTTTGGTTCAATGCAGATGCAATGTTGGTCAGTTTGTCAGACAACCAAAACATGGGGTCTTGGACCAATCTAGGAGGCAATGGAAATCCTGCTACTTCAACTGATGGAACGCCTCCAAAATTTAGAACCCACGTCAATTATGCCTTAAATGGATATCCCGTTGCTAATTTCAATGGTAACAATGACCGACTTCTCTTAGCAGACACCCCCGATTTGAATCTGGAAGCTATAGCCTCTGCCAGGACACAGCGTGGTGTTTACCACAGAAACGAATATCGATTCCCGTTAAGTGATTTTCGAATAAGGAGATGGAGTTCGCGGGTTCAATATTTATATTGAAAATAGCAATGTCTATGTGGGCATTTGGAACCTCGTAAATGATGGTGCTGGTGCCTCTTTCGCTTTTCAAAGTGTAAACGCCGCAATAGCCACAAACACTTCTTACATTCTTACCACAAGCTTTGAAGGCGACACTAATTCTACAGGAAATCTTTCGCTTTGGCTCAACGGTGAGCTGAAAAGCTCTATTTCAGGAGTTGGATTCCTTTATGCACATTCTGGAGATATCGGACTTGGAGCTATGGTTGATGGAAGCAATTTCTTTTCCGCTGCAGCGGGAGGAGATAATTATTTCTTTGACGGCAATATAGCTGAGTTTGTTGTGTATAACCTTGCCCTGGTAAACGCAGGCAGAGCCATTCTTGACAATTACCTCAGTGCAAAATATGATATCGCTCTTGTCTCTGGAGATATTTTCTCCATGGATGATGACAGCGCAGGAAATTATGATCACGATGCCGCTGGTATTGGTCAGGCTATCTCCACAGATGCCTTTCTAGATGGAAGAGGAAGCGGGTTCATTGGGTTCTCTAATCCTGTAAGTATAGATGACAACACGTATTTAGGCTGGGGACATAACAACGGTGCGTTGACTTGGAGTAATTTAAGCCTACCTCTCGGAATTGATGGACAACTGGACAGACAATGGAAGTCGAGTCAATCTGGCGGAACAATCGGAAGCCTGGATATTAGTTTTGACATTTCTAGTTTTGAGCCTGTCGGTTCATTTATTTATCGAATCCTTGTAGACTTGAACGGCGATGCCGTCTATTCAGATGATATTCCGCTCCCCCAATTACCTGGAGGAACCGCAAACAATATTACATTCAGTCAAGTAGACCTTCCACCAAATACCACATTTACTTTGGGGTATGTAATGATGCTCCTTCCAATTGAATTAATTGATTTTCAAGCCATACCATCGGAACATCAAGTCCGGGTAAAATGGTCAACGGCTTCAGAATTGAACAACGATTTGTTTTGGGTTGAGCGTTCGGTAGATGGGGCAGATTAGACGGAGTTGTTGTACATGAATGGCGCAGGAAACAGCCAGCAGCGCATCGACTATGAAACATTGGACACGGCTCCTCTACTCGGCACTTCTTATTACCGACTAAAACAAATGGCCTTTTCTGGTGCTACTAGCTACTCTGACATAGTGACTGTAATGATGACCGGAGTTGCTGAAGCTTCACTAGAAGTTTGGCCCAATCCAACGCGCGAAGTACTGCGCGTGCGCACTTCTGGTGCCACGTCAAATCAAATTGCCCCGTACTCTTCCGATGGCAAACTGGTAGATCATATCCAGACCACGGATAATGAAATTCTCGAATTCGATGTTCAGAATCTTCCACGGGGACTCTATTTTATCCAGTTCCTGTCAAGAACAACTCCTCAGTATTTCAAAGTCATATTGGGATAAGTTATATTCGATGTTTATAATATTATTTGGTTATATACCAGACATATAACCTTATATGATTATATTCGTAAAGTATAACCAAATTGGGTATGTATGCAAATAGCTGTAATCACTGGAGACATCGTCCATTCCAGGAAAGCCAGTGGTCCTGAAATATGGCTGGGCCGACTAAAATCAGTCTTGAATGAAATTTCAGAATCTGAGAATCAATGGGAAATTTTCAGAGGAGATAGTTTTCAAGTAGTTCTAAAGGACTCATCAAAAAGTTTGTACAAAGCACTTCAATTAAGGTCTGGATTACTTGCCTTAAAACCATTCCATGAGCAGAAGTTGGATCTCCGAATTGCCATTGGGGTTGGTGAGGTATCGTTTGAAGGTAAGAGCATTTCAGAAAGCACAGGCTCAGCATTTCTAAGAAGTGGAAAGCAACTGGACATGCTCAAGGATACTAGAAAACGCATGGCATTTGAATCTGGAAATGATGAAGTAAATAAAGAACTTGAAGTGAGTTTGCTATTGGCGGATTCACTCATACAGGACTGGAGCCATGGGGCAGCAGAAATTGCCTGGATGCATCTAACAAAACCATCCACTCAAACAGAATATGCCAATCGCTTGAAGATTTCCCAGCCTGCCGTTCACAAAAGAATCTTGAGTGCCCATTTGGAAGAACTAGAAGCACTCATTGAGCGCTATGCTTATCTTTCCAGTCAATTTAGCCCCTGATGGAATTTCAAGAAATCATATTACGCCTGCTTGTAGCCCATTTCATAGCGGATTTTTTCATCCAACCAAGTTGGATGGTCGAGTCTAAAATGAAACGCAGTCTTAGGTCGGGAGCTCTCTACCTACATGTGGCTATTCATGCCGCTCTGTACTTTATACTTCTGTGGAGCTTTGAAGATTGGTTGCTCATTCTGCTAATTAGCGTGAGCCACCTCATCATTGACATCATTAAAATAGAACTCAGCAAAACACACCCTAAGCATGGAGCCTGGTGGTTTGCAGGAGATCAACTTTTGCATTTAACCTCCATCGCAGTAATCTCTGCCCTCCTACTGAAGTTTGAGCTTGCAGACAGCCTGTTAGACATTCAATTGAACTGGGTTCTGATCCTGGGACTCACATTTGTCACCATGCCTGCGGCTTATGTAGTGAAGGGACTCATGCTCAGGTTTCCACTTCCTGATACTGAATCAACTTTAGGGCTGCAAAATGCCGGCTTGTATATCGGTATCCTTGAACGTTTATTGACTTTTGTTTTTATCCTTTCAGGACATTGGGAAGCGGTAGGTTTCTTGATAGCTGCCAAGTCCATCTTCCGTTTTGGCGACCTTCGAGAACAAAAAGATATTCGACTTACAGAATACATTCTGATCGGCACCTTCCTCAGCTTTGGTGTTGCGATCCTTACCGCGTTGGTAGTTCAATATTTTCTGTAATAAAAAAAGGGCCGCATTGCTGCAGCCCTTTTTAATATCTGGTAAGAAATACGTTTAGTCGATCATCACCAACTTCTGCGTCTTCTGTCCGTTCAATTGTAATTCAAGAGAATATACACCTGAAGCAAGACCTGTAGCATTCAATTCTACAGTTTGTGCACCGTGAACTCCGCTCAGCATTTTTTCCAACACTACACGTCCCTGAGCATCGCGTACTTTCAACAATACGTCTGATGTCTGAGCAACAGCTATTTCAACGTTGAAAAGTCCGTTGTTAGGGTTTGGATAAACTCCAAAGGCATTCAACCCTTCGATCTCAGCCATGCCTAAAGTATAAGCCATTACAGAAACACGCACTGAAGGACACATCACAGATTCTTTTTCAATTGTCCAGTCATAGAAATAGTAGTAGTAATCACCACCATAAAAAGAATCGTAGATAGTACCTACAGTTCCAATTTCATATGGATAAGACACACCACTATTGTTTCTAAATAGGTTGTTTTCAGGACAACGCAATGACATTCCAGAGGCCATCGGCACATCGAAATTCAATTCAATCACTTGCTCGCCTACTACTAGGTCATAAGTCTGTGTGGCTAGGATCACTCCAACGTTGTCTGCCAATTGAACCGTACGAGTTCCTGCACCCGCTTCTTCTGGCACATACACACGAACAGTTTTAATAGTGAAAGGCTCGTAAGCATTGAACATGCTATATGCTCCTACAGATGGAAGACCTCCTCCACCGGAGTTGTCTGCTTTTCCGCCGGTTTCTTCGCCACCTCCGTGAATCAAGTTTGCCTCAACCCAGTAAGTAAGTTCATCTGTTACCCAAGTAGTAGTGATGCTTGGACCCTCTCCTACTGGAGTTACAGCGTCCTCACTATCGTACCACATCAAGTTTTCACCAGTGGCAGTCAAAGTAGCATATCCTTGTTCAGAAATCTCAACATCCTCAGCAACTGGGGCCTGAGCTCCAGGAAGTACTTCAATCATAACCGTTTCAGACAACAATACTTCATTGTTGCAAATTGCATCAATTGAAACATGGTATTCACCAGCTTCACTTACTACAATTGACTGAGTAGATTCGTTGTTAGACCACAAGTATCCAGCTCCATCAGAAGCCATCAAGACCACTTCTCCACCTTCGCAGAAAACCTCATCTCCAAGAACAGAAATCTCTGGGTATTCTTCTTCGATTACTGTAATCTGAACTGAGTTAGAAACAGAGACACAGTCATCTTCCCAAAGCAATACGCTGTATGTCCCAGCAGAAGAAACTTCAATGCTCTGAGTTTCTTCACCTGTAGACCAAGAGTATACAAAGCCGGCATCTGCAGTCAATGTAATTGACTCTCCGGGACAAATATTTGTAGAACCTTCGGTAGCAATTGTATTTGGATCAAGGATACATCCAGCTTCATACATGTGATGAATCGTATTGATGTCTGGATCAGTCAATTCAGTCACCATCCCAGAAGGCCACTTAACGATCACTTGGTCAATACTTGTTGCAGTTCCCAAACCGAAATGTGCATTCAATGAACTCATTGGTGCAAAGCTCTCGCCTGAGCGGATTTCGCGAATCTGAACTCCCCAATCACCATAAATTTCAACACGTGCACCAATTCCATTTTGGTTTGACACAACTCCTTCAAGTGAAAATTTCACGTAGTTATTGTCGTTTCCATCATTGATCCAAAGTGTGTTTCCGTTGATCACGTCCAAAGAACCATCGTTATTGAAATCTGCAATTCCACCTGAATCAAAGCTCAAAGATTGAGCAGTGAATGTTCCATCACCGTTGTTCAAGTAAAGCTCGTCGCTCATCTCAGAGAAAATATCAATGAAGCCGTTGTTATCGAAATCTCCAGCATCACAATTCCAAGCTCCTAGATCTCCGGCGTTGATTCCAGATCCTTCAATGATGTCTGTAAAAGTACCATCACCATTGTTTTCCATCAATCGGTTTGCCCAAGAGTGATTCACAGTGAAAACGTCAAAGTCACCGTCGTTATCGAAATCCTCAAAACAAGTTGTCCAGCTCTGATCTCCGTCATTCATGTTGGCTTCTTCTCCAACTTCAGTAAATGTTCCATCTCCATTGTTGCGATACAATAAATTGATTCTTTGAGGATCTCCAACAGCGGCTCCACCTCTGCACTTTGTGATATAAAGGTCGATGTCCCAATCATTATCATAATCACACCAGATAGCCGCGTAGTTTCCTCCTACGTCCAAAGTGGTGATCAAGGATTGATCAAGTACCAGGTATCCAGAACCGTCATTGCGGTATGGGTGACTCTGATCAACATCATGACAAACAAAGGCATCCAGGTTTCCGTCGTTATCAATATCTGCCATGGTAGAACGTTGACAAAAGATGTACTCTGGACGAGGATCTTCAGTATAACCAGTTCCATCAGAATTGGCCATGCAAAATGACACTCTACTTCCGTTTCCGAAGAGAAGATCATTGTATCCGTTTCCGTCGATGTCACCAGCACAAATACTCCAGCTTGGAGGATTCTCAACTGACATAGGGAAAAAAGTCTGTTCAAACGTACCATTCGTTTGTTGGTAGTCTATGTAAATTCCATTAGAAGTTACACGTACTACATCATCAAGATAATCGCCGTTCATATCTACAGCACAATCTTCATAAGGAAAGTCAGCAGCACTTAACAAACCGCTTTGGTTTGTGAAATTCACCTGTGCAGAAAGGCCACAGGTAAAGAGGATAGCCGTGAAAACAGCCACCGTCGAGTAAATTTTTTTCATAGGTAAAGATTTTGGTTTCAACTACTTGCAGTAATTGAGGAGGAAAATACGGTTTATTGTCCAATCAAGACGCGTTTGACCAATCTTCTACCTTGTCTATCTTGGATACTTAAGATGTAAATTCCGGGAGACACTCCGAATTCAACCGGATTATTTCCAACAAGGAATTGCCCATCCATGACAAGCTTTCCGTTGGCTGTATATACCTCATAACCCAATGGCCTGTCGGTCTGTACCCAAGCCGCTGACGCCCCAGTTATGTGCTTGATTTCTACTGACTGAACTAGCAGCTCATCTGTGCTTACATAAATACCTGTAAGCAAACTCTCCTCGTGCAACAGCACAGCCTCATACTCGTGATCAGCTAAGAGCATTTCTCCAACAGCTGCTATTTCTTCCACTTCATCATTCTCCAAAAGATCATTGATCCATCTTGGCGGAATGCTTTGGTACCAAACACGGAGATGAACATCTAGATCTCCAGCAAATCCATCCGTTCCAACGTTGAATTTTATTCTGTCCGTTCCACTACCTTCAAGTCCATCTTCATAGTTGAAGTCAGAATCTAAAAGTGCTGCCCCAATCACTTGAGTTGTATCATATACTTGGTGCGAAATTGAAAAGCCACGGGGAACCATCCGGTTATCCTTCAAGAGCTCCGCTCCTTGCTCCAAAATTGTAGTCCTATTCCCATCTGTATCTGCCATGATACATTCATAAATTTGCACTTGCTCACTTTGGTTGATCTCTGTGTAATGCGGTTCCCAATCAGCATCCTCACCCACAATTCCGAAATCATCCCAAGCACCTGAGTGAAAATACACTGTATTATCCAGAGGATCTGTCACTTCCAGCTCTACCCACATCCGCCTGGAAGGATAACCGCTAGGTAGTTTATGTCCCGCTAAATTCTCCAACATCACTTCCAGATAGAGCGTGTCCAATGTTCTATTGACAAAATTCAACTCCCCCTCCAGCGTCTGATTTTGCAACATATCCAGCGTTGCATCAATGGTCGCATCAAACTGTTCTGCGTCTGCGGTCAATTCGAGAGCTGCTATATTGTTCCGAAGTACTTCAAGCATGCGGACATTGCCGCCAACCAAAGTATGCAGACTGAAAGGGGCTCTTGGTTCTGTTTCATACCCAGCCGCCAAATAGATCTGCTGCTTGGTGCCCAGAGATGGCATGTGGCATTGCTGGCAGGTGATATTCTCAGCATCCTCGCCATAATCACTGTTCAGCCACTCATGATATGTGGCTTGCTCCACAAATGTAGACTCCGTCACTTCTCCCAATGGAGTAACCGTTTGGGTGATCAAGGTGTGACAACCAGCGCAAATTCCAGCGTCTTGTATGTGCGTGCTATATTCTGGATTGTATCCAGATTCTAAAGCCATGGGACTAATCAAAGGACTCTCAAATTGTCCAAACGCCACAGGGTCGCTTTCAAAATGCAGTTCCCCGGAATGAGTGTCGCCCAAACTTTCTGTGCTCTGCTGATGACAAGCTAAACATGATACTCCGTCGCGGCCCAAACTGTCTTCTGCAAGGTGAGCAAAGGTGTATGGATCACCACCCATATGAATGGCCGCCTGTGCCCCAAGGGGTGCGTGACATTTTGTACAGGTAGACTCTATTTCTTCTTGCATATCTGGGTTCACCGCAACTTCTTGCAATACTTTCGCACGCCAATATGGGTCGCGGGCAGCATTTCCCATCATGGTTGAACGCCAATCATCAAGGACATTCACATCGGAGCCGTCCAATGCCGTGCTGGCTATTCCTTCTGGGTCTAGTCCATGACAACTGGCGCATTTCCCAGAACCTGCGAAAAGACCATTGTATCCTTGAGGTAAATTTTCAGCCAAGCGGTAAAAAGCCAAATCTTCTCCATGGAAAGAATTCCCTGCTTGAGGCTGTAGCGCTCCCATTAGCAGAATGCTTCCTATCAATCCACCTAACACAATTACATAACGTAGCATGCCGAAAAATACAAAGTGCCGACGACATCCCGTTTTTTTAATTTCATTCTGCGTGGATTCTCGTCTTCTTTTGGCCTATCGGCCGAGGAGAGTTTCTTCTCATTTATATATGATATTCGATCAAGTACAAGCGACTCTTGCCTCATGAATACTAGAATAGACATAAACGAATTCGCCACAACCCAATCTAAATTGATATTTTCGCGTCAAACCTGTAGACATGAAATCCTTTTCGCTAATCCTGGCAGCTCTCTGCCTTTCTTTGTTTTCAATTGCCCAGCCAACTTGGCAAATAGGCAACACTCAAGTCACTGAATATGACCTTGTTACTGGCGTCCAAATTCCTTGGGAATTACTTTGGGGACCGGATGCCTTTTTATGGTGTACCGAGCGCGCTGGAAAAATCTTACGTATAGATCCTGCTACAGGAAACTTTACTGTGGCTCTTGATCACACCAATATTGTTGCTTCAGGTGGTGAGCCTGGTATGCTAGGAATGGCGATGCACCCAGACTGGGAAAACACTCCTCAAGTTTTTGTAGTTTACAATACTGGTTCTGGATGGAATATACAGGAACAGTTGAGTGTCTTTTATTGGAACGGAACCACTTTAGAAAATGAGCAAGTATTGATTGCAGATATACCTGGTGGAGGAATTCACAACGGTTCACGTCTTCTCATTACTCCAGACAATAAACTGATGATGACCACTGGAGATACTGGTGATGGTGGAGAATCTTCTCAGGACATCACAGCTTTGAACGGGAAAACACTTCGTATCAATTTGGATGGAAGTATTCCTTCAGATAATCCAGATCCAACTTCATATGTATGGTCTTGGGGTCATCGTAATAGCCAGGGCCTTTGCAATGGCCCAAACGGAATCATCTACGCGTCAGAGCACGGTCAAAGTGATCATGATGAATTCAACATCATTGAAATGGGAAGAAACTACGGTTGGCCAGATGTTGAAGGTATCTGCAACACAGTAAATGAAGCTAGCTTCTGTAATGAATTCAATGTAAAAGAGCCACTTAAAGAATGGTCGCCATGTATTGCTGTAAACGGAATCGAATATTACAACCACCCTTCCATTCCAGAATGGCAAAACAGTGTGTTGATGGCTGTGCTTGGAGGCTTAGGTTCAAACTACGAGCGTCTGAGTGTATTGCACATGAGTGAAGATGGATTGACTGTAGAGAGTGAAGATCAGTTCTTCTCTGAATTCAACCAAAGAATCAGAGACATCGCTGTAAACCCAAATACAGGTGCAGTTTACGTGGCACTCAACGGGCCCAATTATCCAGGGTCCGGTCCTAACATTATCAAAGAGTTTGTGAATGATGGGAATGATATTTCCTCGCCCAAAGGGCAAAACCTCCAGGACATTCAACTTTTCCCAAATCCTGTGGATACGGAGCTGACCATGGAGTTTACTGATTCTTTCCTCGGCACGTCTTATCAAGTATTTGGATTCAATGGAATGGAAGTTCATAAGGCTTTCGTTGATAACAACACCTTGAAAATAGATGTAAGCAGCTGGAGCGCAGGTAGTTATTATTTGACCTCGACTACTCATCTCGGTACCGTAACCCGCACATTTGTAGTGAAATAAGAAATTTGTGAGGATACCTCGTTGTTACTTGGAAGCTACATTCCTAGGACTATTTTTCTTTTCCATATTCAATTTACGCGCACAAGCGGACATCCTTGTGGTGGGCAAACTTCTGGACGCAAATTCAGGACAGCCCATTGCGAACGTCAGTGTAAACCCAGTTGGCTTCCCGGAAACCACATACGCCTTTAGCGATGCTTTGGGAGAGTTTTATCTCTATCTAGATAAACTCCCAACTCAAGTGCTCTTCTCCAGCTTGCAATACAATGCACTGGTCAACTATG
>CAZKMC010000003.1:0-5461 GCA_964553485.1 uncultured Comamonadaceae bacterium | reverse complement strand
AACCACCATCTAGGTGAGGCGGAAGTCACAGCATATCAGATTGATTCCAAGCAACTTACAACTCCCACTCAAGTATCTGTAATTACTGCGAGAGACTTGCAACGTTCAGACGGAAGCGACCTGCAATGGGCCATGAATCAAATTCCAGGAGTCATTATGGAAACCCGAGGATACGGAGGCAGCAGACGATTGAATATCCGAGGAACCACTGTGCGATCCCCTTTTGCAGTTAGGAATATCAAAATGTACTTGGATGAATTTCCACTTACAAATCCAGATGGCTCATCTCCGTTAGAGTTACTTGATGCCGAAGACATTTCCTCTATTGTAGTGATCAAAGGTCCCGCTGGAAGTGCTTATGGATCCATAAATGGCGGCACATTGCTTTTCAGTCCCAGAGGTGTGTCCGCACAAAAATTGCAACTCAGGTCTTCATTGCAGTTGGGTAGTTTCGGTTATATCAAAGCAAGTCAGGTGGCAAGCGTATCTTCCAAGAATGCCAAAGTACGCTTGAGCAGAATTGATCAAAGCTCTGAAGGATACCGAGATCAAGAGTCAAATCACAAAGAACAAACTACGCTCTCCATAGATCTCAAAGCATCCAACAGGCTGCTATACTTTATCTGGGCTACGGATTACAAAGGCAGCTGGGACTTACCCGGTGCTATCAATGCTGAAGATGCGGCTGAAGACCCAAGCCAAGCCCGAGTGTACGCCATAGAAAACAACACAAGGGTAGAACGCAACCGCCAGTACGCCGGAGTTCGTCAACGCTGGACAACGCGGCACCTTACCAACAATACGGCTTTCTATTTCACCAAAACAAAGAAGGTGAACCCGTATGGGACTTCTCCATTTTTTAATGGCTACAAAAATGAAGCTGGAGAAGGGTTTGGTGGAAGAACCAGGTTCACAGGAAATATCAAGAAATGGAGTAATTCATCCCTTTCAGGAATTGTAGGCGCAGAATTTCAAATTGACGACAATCAGCTGAATGAATTTGAGCTCTTGGATGGACTTCCAGAAGAAGTGAAGTTCAGTAATTCCACCAATAGCGCGCAATCAACAGCCTTTTCCGGACTGAGATACCAGAACAAAACCAATTTAGTGGTAGAAGCGGGAATCGGCTGGACAGAGACTATTTACACTAACACGGGAATCAATTATTCGCTGACTGGAGACTCGGCTAATTTGAGAGCGCGTCTCCCCTACCGTGCATTGCTTCCACGATTAGGAATAAGCAAAAAGTTGTTTGGCGAAACTTATGCCTATATCAATCTAAACAAAGGAACTAGCGCGCCGTCTGTTTTTGAAGTTGTCAATCCATATAACGGCAGGTTTAGTCCCAATCTACTTGCGGAAAATGCTCAAAACGTGGAAATCGGAATCAAGGGCTATTCCTCTACTTATCATTTACAAGGAGAATTGACGGTGTATTCAATGACCCTCTCAAACCCGATTTTAGAGAATGCAGAGTCTGAAGGACCCTTGTATTTTAATCTCAATGAATTGCGCCTTCAACGAGGCATAGAAGCTTGGCTGCAAAGAAACTTCCCACTGAACAAGGATGGTTTTATGCAGGAACTGGTTGTACAAGCCAATGCCACTTTCAATGATTACAAATATGCCTCAGATAGTCTAAAAGTTCCAGGAACACCTTTCGCCACGGGACAAATCCAATTAATTCTGGAAATGACTCATGGCTTGAGTGTGGTGTTTGCAGATAGATGGTCAGATGGCATGTATCTAAATTCGGCGGGCACGGTTACAAGTGCAGCTTACCATTTGGCTCAGGCGGAAATTCGTTACACGCAGAAATTTGCTAGTGAAAAATTACAGTTGGAAATGCAGTTTGGGGCACGGAATCTGTGGAACAGTTCCTATAGCTCATTCTTCAGTATTGATGGTGTTTTCGGCCGCTATTACAACCCTGCTCCACCTAGAAGTTTCTTTGGGGGGCTCACGCTTTCCTACAGTTTTTAGGCCTCCGGCCCGAGGAAGTTTCATGCATGTGCCAAAGAGCTCAGCTCAAATCCTAGTTTGATATGATTTCTACTTCTGTTCTTCTGTTGGCGGCACGTCCTTCTTCAGTGGTATTGGTCTCAACAGGTTTGGTTTCTCCATATCCTTTGGCCTTCAATCGGCCATCCGCAATTCCTCTTGAGGACAGAAATTTCACCACTGCTCTTGCTCTGTTTTCAGAAAGCTCCTGATTAAGAGCATCTGCGCCCACATCATCCGTATGTCCAGATACTTCAAGCACCACATACTGATTCATCTCCATGAATTCCAGTAACTTGTACAGTTCAACTTCGGAACTTGGCTTTAGCTCATACGAGTCTGTATCAAAGAATACATTGTTCAATACAACCGCACTCCCCGGCTTGATTTTCTTTAGTGGAACATCAAGAAGAAATGGTTTTGAGGCACTTGCTCCTTCCAGAACAAAATGTTCTGAATAAAACATGTAGCCGGGCCTTGAGACATTCAAAGCGTACTCCTTGTTTGGAGGTAAACTGACCAAGAAAGATCCGTCTGCGGCATTGCTGTATGACTCTACGGTCAACTCTTCTGTAGCAAGATCAATCAATTCAAATCGGGCCTCAAGCTTTTTATAGCTCAAAGCGTCATATACTATACCTTTTAAGTAAGAAACTGCTCCCGGGCGCACGTCTACTGGAAGTTCAAACGAGTATAGATCAAGATCTCCAAACCCTCCTTCTCTGTCAGAAGCAAAAAGTGCCACAGTTCCGTCTGCAGCCACTAGAAGACTGTTCTCATCTCCGGCAGTGTTGATCGGGTAACCTAAATTGACAGGCTCTCCCCAGGCGCCGCTAGGTTCTTTTTTAGACACAAAAATGTCCAGCCCACCCATTCCTGGATGGCCGTTGGACGAGAAGTAAAGCGTTTGTCCATCTGGGTGAATCATCACAGACTCTTCTTCAAAAGCAGTATTGACCTTGCCCATTATTTTAGCCGGTTTGCTCCACTCTCCCTGGGGATTGAGCCTCGACATCCATATATCTTGGTTCTTAACTCCTTGCGCTGTGACTTGTCCCCGAATAAAATACAAGGTCCGGCCATCAGCACCGAAAGAGGGTTGAGAATCCCATTGAAAAGAATTAACCGCCCTAATGTTTTGAGCAGGTGTCCAGCGATCTCCTACTCGCTGTGAGACGAACAAATCACATCTACCGAGTCCCTCGTAGTTTCCCCAACCATCAGGCCCTTCGCAAGCAGTGAAGATGAGCGTTTGACCGTCCGCGCTTAAAGACGGTGCTCCTTCATTTCTCAATGTGTTGATGTCTCCCATATTCCAAGCTTCTTCCCATGTTCCATCTTCTCCTCTAGCACTCACAAAGAAATCCTCATGTTTGCCGCCATAGGCTCTAGAATTTTCAATCAGTCTGGTGAACAGAATTGTTTCGCCATCTGCAGTAAGGCTTGGATAATATTCCGGTTGGGCGGTGTTGATTCCAGGACCCAAATTTATTGGTTCAAAGGGCACTGGTGAAAGCAATGCCATTTGTGCGAACCTGCTACTTGCAAGTCCCACGCGTGTCCGTTCTTTGATGCTTTCTGCAGACTTAGGATGGTCCATGTATGTGGCAAATGCTTTTTCTGCTTTCTCATACTGTGCCTCCAGCATACATAGTTCTCCCAGGAAATGATAGTTGTTTGGGAAAAAGTCCGGATTCAGGGCTATGGCAGATTCCAATGCTTTGATCGCATTAATATTGTCGCCTTGTTCAGCAAATATCTGAGCCTTAAGAACTTGTGGTTCAATAAATTGGGGGTCTCTTGCTGAAGCTTTTTCCAGGTTCTCTAACGACTCTTTATACAAGCGCAAATCATAGAATGAAGTGGCTTCTTCATAGAGTTTTATTGCTTTTTTATCTTCGGTGGAATACCCGTTTCGGGGTTGAGCAAATCCTAAAATTGGTAAGGCGAGGAGCAAGATGCTCACAAACAAATTTTTCATACAGTGTATTATTCAACGGCAATGTATGCAAAACACATACCGCGCTTGATGGGGCTCACAAGTGATTGCCAACAACCAACAATGCATAACCACAGGTGCGCTGAATTTCCTTTTGTAGTATACTTGCGACATGATGCGCATCGGTTTGCTTTCTGACACTCACGGACACATGGATGACCGTATTCTTCATCACCTTGAAGAGTGCGATGAAATTTGGCATGCCGGCGACATTGGCACGCCTGAGGTTTCAGATCAATTGTCAGCAATCAAGCCTTACCGAGCGGTGTATGGGAACATTGATGGCCACATACTCCGAAGAATGCATCCTAAGGATTTGCATTTCGAGATGGAAGGCTTCAAAATTTGGATGACACACATTGGCGGCAGACCTGGCAGATATGGTCAAGATATTCGAAAAGAGCTTCAAAAAGTACGTCCCGACATCTTCATTTGTGGACATTCGCATATCCTCAAAGTCCAACGGGATCCTACTTTCAGGTTAATGTACCTAAACCCCGGAGCAGCGGGCATTCATGGTTTTCATAAAATGCGAACCCTTGTGAGGTTCAACTTGGATAAGGGATTCATCAATAGTTTGGAAGTGGTGGAGCTTGGCCCTCGGTCGCAGAAATTTACCGCCGAACAAAATTCATAAACTGTTCCTCCCGGTTGCGGAAAGCAAGCATATTGGATTGCATTTCTTCAAAGAGCTGTTCTGTAGACAATACATCATGTCGCTCAACTAAATATGGCCCCACAAAATACCCTTCGTCCTGGGGTGCTGACTGGTAGCGATTCATTGCATTTTCTGCGCCAGTCAAATGTGATTGTAATTCTTTGTGTAAGAGCTGCATTTGTGAAATCGGCTGGTAAAAAGAGATGTGCTTTTCGCTTTTTGTATCTGGTACAACTTGCTTCAATTGTTGCAAAGCTTTTGCAATTCTACCTCCCTGAATTTCCAGACTGTCCTCCCAAATCATGATCCTGTTCAATAGGCTATCGGCATAATCCGCATGAGACACATACACAATCCCATGGTGGTTCCTCAGACTATCATAGGTGCCATATGAAGCATTGAAATACACTTCGTCTGCCTCAAATTTTGTCAGACACGTTTTTTTCTTGGATTCCAGTTTACTAAGGAATCTATCGAGTTCTTTTTGTTTGATTTTTTTTCTGCCTTCGGCGAGGAATGTGCTCTTCAGATACAAATCCCCTCTTCTTTCTTGCATTTGAACCAAAATAGCTCCCATAGTGTCGAGGGCTGTTTTCATTGCAGGGTATGGTTGGCGAAGAGGCTCAGGGCATTCCATGATCATTTTCCCATGAAATTCGCGGGTTTGGAAATAAGTCCCCATAGGGCCAGTTTCCTTTTCCATGAGTTCTGTATTTACAGCTTCATAAGCGTCTATATAAGTCTGCATATCCTGGATACCGCAAGAAGAAAAGAGAAAAAGGAAGAAAAATCGCACCGGAGTC
>CAZKMC010000002.1:15996-30802 GCA_964553485.1 uncultured Comamonadaceae bacterium | reverse complement strand
CAACAAATTGATTGACCTGCTAGGAGATTTAGGAGTAAAAATTGATCGACTGTCTCCGGACACTTGCAGATTTGAGGCTTCGGATATCAATATAGATTTCCTCACAAGTGAGGATTTCAAGAAAAAAGGATCGTCTCTACGTGGCTCTATTATGATAGTAGGACCTTTGTTGTCCAGATTTGGCAAGGGATATATCCCCCGGCCAGGTGGAGACAAAATTGGAAGGCGCCGATTGGATACGCATTTCATTGGGTTCCAAAAACTAGGCGCTCGCTTCACTTACGACCATAACAACAGTTTTTATAAAGCTGAGGCAGATCGACTCAAAGGGGCCTATATGTTATTGGACGAAGCATCTGTAACTGGAACTGCAAATATTCTAATGGCAGCTTCATTGGCTGAAGGGACTACCACAATATATAATGCAGCTTGCGAGCCCTATTTGCAGCAACTTGCCAAGATGATTAACCGCATGGGCGGCAAAGTTTCTGGCATTGGCTCCAACAAACTCATCATTGAAGGTGTAGATTCTCTAGGCGCATGTGAACATAGGTGCCTGCCAGACATGATTGAGATCGGAAGTTTTATTGGAATGGCCGCTATGACGCGGAGCGACATCACCATCAAGAACACCTGCTATGAGGAACTTGGAGTTATTCCAAGTGTATTTCAAAAACTAGGAATCCGACTTGAGCGAAAAGGCGATGACATACATGTCCCTGCGCAGGACCATTACGAAATTGAAAGTTTTATTGATGGTTCAATAATGACTATTTCGGATGCACCGTGGCCAGGCTTTACTCCTGATTTGCTCTCTATCATTTTGGTCACAGCCACCCAAGCCAGAGGAAGTGTGCTGATACACCAAAAAATGTTTGAGAGCCGCCTATTTTTTGTAGATAAACTCATCGATATGGGTGCGCAAATCATCTTATGTGATCCCCATCGCGCCACTGTCATTGGACTTGACCGGAAAACTCCATTACGAGGAGTTACCATGACTTCACCTGATATTAGAGCAGGAGTCTCACTTTTGATCGCTGCTCTAAGTGCAGAAGGAGAAAGTACTATTCACAACATCGGCCAAATTGATCGAGGATATCAGGACATAGAATCCCGTCTGAAGGCGCTTGGTGCACAAATCGAACGTATCAACGATTAATTTCCAATTTTTTGGGCCAAACACATAAATTGGAATGGTCTTTGGATGTGGCAACGTAATTCGTAACTTTAGCAAACAAACATTAAGATAGTGATGAAGACTATAAAAACATTCCTGTTTCTAAGTGCAGCAGCAATTTTAACCTTCGGGTTTATATCAAAAGATGAGCCGGCTACAGCTGACCGCTTTGCAGAGCGCATTGTGAAAGAAGGAACAAACATTGGCGACAAAGCCCCTGAAATAAGTATGAAAAGCCCCGACGGCAAAGAGTATAAACTCTCAGACCTTAAAGGCAACTTAGTGCTAATTGATTTTTGGGCATCTTGGTGTGGACCTTGCAGACGCGAAAACCCAAATGTGGTTCGCGCCTATGACAAATACCAAAAAGCAAAATTCAAGTCCGCAAAAAAGTTCGAAATTTATTCAGTGTCATTAGACTCTAATCTTGATCGATGGAAAACTGCTATTAAGCAAGACGGACTAGCTTGGGGCTATCACGTAAGTGACCTTCAAGGATGGAACAACGCTGCAGCCAAAGCCTACGGTGTGAATTCTATTCCAATGAGTTTTCTGATTGATGAAAATGGAATTATTGTTGGTAAAAATCTAAGAGGCATGGAGCTTCATAGCCAAATTGATCAACACGTAAAAAGTCTGTAGGTATACCCTACTCTTCTACCAAGCCGCTTCAAAATTGAAGCGGCTTTTTTGTTGTCAAAAATATACCCGTAGATTAATGAAGATTGATGTAATTTTGCCCGCTTGCTGACAGATTGACGGAAGTAATCAATTGGCAAAGAATTTGACTTTGAAGGAGAAGAAAATACCCAAGGAATGAACAATAAAGAGAATCAAAACGTGGAGAATACCCAGGAAACAACCAACAGTACCATTGAAAACGAGCAAGTAAACGAGTCAACAGTGAACGATGACAACATCAATTCTGCAGATAGCAGTGAGGAAAATACGGTGAATTCTGAAAAAGAGAATGATCCTGTGTCAGATTTGCAGACAGAAGTGGCAGTTTGGGAAGACAAATACAAACGACTCTACGCAGAATTTGACAACTTCAGAAAGCGCAATATGCGAGAACGCTCTGATCTAATCAAGAATGCTTCTCGTGATTTGATGACTTCACTTTTACCCGTTGTGGATGACTTTGAAAGAGCCATCAAGGCAAATAGTGAAAGTCAGGATATAGACGGAGTGAAAGAAGGCTTTGAGTTGATTCACAACCGCTTCTTTCACATCCTTAAGTCAAATGGGCTGACTGCCATGGATGCAGAAGGTAAAGACTTCGATGTTGAGTTTCATGAAGCTATCACAAGCATTCCAGTGGAGAAGAAAAAGATGGTAGGTAAAGTAGCAGAAGTAATAGAGAAAGGATATTTCCTTCATGACAACGTAGTTCGTTATGCGAAGGTTGTAATAGGAAAATAAACGAGCATGGCTAAGAGAGATTATTACGAAATATTAGGGCTCCAAAAGAATGCGACCGAAGCTGAGATCAAGAAGGCATACCGCAAACTAGCTTTGAAATATCACCCGGACAAAAATCCGGACGATCATGCTGCAGAAGACAAGTTCAAGGAAGCCGCTGAAGCATATGAAGTGCTCAGTAATGCCGACAAGCGAAGTCGATATGACCAGTTTGGACATGCTGGAATGAAAGGCGGACAAGGTTTCAGTGGAGGCGGCATGGATATGGATGACATATTCAGTCACTTCGGCGACATCTTTGGCGGGGGTTTTGGCGGGGGTTTTGGCGGGGGAAATCGAGGAGGACGAGCTGGAACAAGAAGGACCAAAGGCAGCAACCTGAGAATCAAAGTAAAATTGAATCTTGAAGAAATTGCCAATGGAGTTACCAAAAAAGTAAAAGTCTTTAAACTTGTCCAAGCTGAAGGCGTTGAATATGGAGATTGCATTTCTTGTGGAGGAGTTGGACAAGTAAGAAGAGTGACCAATACCATTCTGGGACAAATGCAGACAACATCTACCTGCCCTACCTGCAATGGCACTGGCAAATCCGTCCAAAGCAAACCAAAAGACGCCGATGAAAATGGCCTTAAACGCCAGGAAGAGGTGATCTCTATTGATATTCCAGCAGGAGTAGAAGACGGAATGCAGCTGAGCATGAGTGGAAAAGGTAACGCCGGCCCATTTGGCGGCATTCCCGGAGACCTACTCGTGGTTATAGAAGAAGAAGATCACAAGGTGCTTAAACGCAATGGACGGAACTTGCATTTTGACCTCTATCTGAATTTTGCTGACGCAGCACTTGGATCTACAGCCGAAGTGCCTCTAG
Organism: uncultured Comamonadaceae bacterium; assembly: GCA_964553485.1. Taxonomy (GTDB): domain Bacteria; phylum Bacteroidota; class Bacteroidia; order Flavobacteriales_D; family Sanyastnellaceae; genus CAZKMC01. Next base: position 27,332 of record CAZKMC010000002.1, on the reverse strand, counting down.
TAAACGGCAAAGCAAAAATCAAAATTGAAGGTGGTACCCAGAGTGGCAAAATCGTAAGACTGAGAGGAAAAGGACTTCCGTCAGTAAATGGCTATGGCAATGGAGACCTTTTGGTTAATATCACTGTTTGGACTCCGCAACAACTGACATCAGAAGAGAAAGAATTGTTAGAGAAGTTGAGTAGTTCAGAGAACTTTCAACCCAAACCAACCAACAAGGACAAAGGCTTCTTTGAAAAAGTAAAAGAAATGTTCACTTAGGTCAGTTAGTGAAAACATGATAAAGCGTGAAGTTCTACCATGAGCTTCACGCTTCTTTTTTTTAGCTTTACGCATCTTATTAGCTTCAACCCATGAGCGCCATTTTTGCTGAGAACATCACTAAAAAATATGCAAGCCATACAGCCTTAGAAAACGTATCACTTGAAGTCCCTGAAGGATCAATATACGGACTGCTTGGGCCAAATGGTGCGGGCAAAACATCTTTCATTAGAATCATCAATCAAATTACCGCACCAGATGCAGGTTCAATTCGCCTGTTTAACAAGCCTTTGAATGCTGATTCTGTTGAACTAATTGGTTATCTGCCGGAAGAACGAGGGCTCTATAAAAAAATGAAAGTAGGAGAACAAGCTCTTTATCTCGCAAGGCTCAAAGGCCTTTCAAAAAGTGAGGCCAAAAAGAAGCTCCAAGAATGGTTTGAGCGGTTAGAAATTGATGGCTGGTGGAACAAAAAAGTGGAAGAACTCAGCAAAGGAATGGCACAAAAAATACAGTTTGTAACCACTGTTTTACATGAGCCCAAACTACTGATTCTGGATGAGCCCTTCAGCGGATTTGACCCTATTAATATTGAGATAATTAAGAATGAAATTTTGCGCCTGCGTGATGAAGGAGCGACAGTGATTCTGAGCAGTCATAACATGGCTTCAGTAGAACAAATCTGTGACCACATGGCTTTGATTCATAAGAGCCACAAAGTATTGGACGGAAAGGTTCAAGCTGTCCGGGAACAATTCAGAAACAACACATATTACCTGGAATTTACAGGCAATCAAATTGCTTTTGCAAATGCTTTATGGACCAATTTTAAGCTAATTGATTCAGCAACTGATAGTGATAAAATTACTCGCTGTACAGTTCAAATTCCTGAAGACAGCTCCCTGAATGCACTTTTGAACGCAATTTTGCCCGAAGTACAAATTAGACAGGTTCACGAGGTAATTCCATCTGTGCACGACATATTTATTCAGGCCGTTTCTGAAAAGGAAACCGAAAATCCATTGGAAGCATGAGCAAAATTGGACTGATAATAGGGAGAGAATACTCCAGCCGAGTAAGGAAAAAGTCATTCATCATAATGACTCTTTTAGGGCCCTTGTTGTTTGCCGGACTTATGGTTGCAGCTATATGGGTTACACAAGCGGACTCCTCAATACATAAAATTTTAATTGTAGATGAATCCGGTTTGATCAGCTATAAGCCAGAAAACATCGGTCAATATGTTCCTAGTTATCCAGATCTATTTCAGGGTAGCGAAAATCTCACTTACCGATTTTCACATAAATTGCCCTCTGACTCGTTATTTCTGAATGGTCCATATTCATTAATGATTTACTTTAATGATGGAATTCTTGAAAACCGAAGTGGCTATCTCTATTATAAGAACATCCCAAGTATTCAGATAAGCGAAAAAATCACCCGTGATCTTGAGAATGCCATTGAACGCGTAAAAGTGAAACAAGCAGATGGCCTGAGTTATGAAGCCTACAAACGTCTCAAAGTCAATTTAAACTTGATCAAACGCGACATTCAAAACAAAGATACTGACTCATACGAACAAGAAAAAGCAGCGGTCGGGATGATATTTTCGGTCATCATCTTCTTTTTCGTGTTTCTTCATGGAGCACAAGTGATGCGGGGAGTTATCGAAGAAAAGACCAGTCGAATCGTCGAAGTGATTGTTTCATCTGTCAAACCCTTCGATCTCATGATGGGTAAAATAGTAGGCGTAGGATTGGTAGGACTTACACAATTCATTATTTGGATTGTGTTCTCTGTGATTATTTTCGCAATCACCGGAGCCATTTTTGAAGCAGGAGGTTTTGGCCAAGCTGCGATGGTAAATGGCGCTATGCCTGAGATGAATGCTGGCCCCGTTGATTTCAACACCTTCCTCGCACAACAAGAGGGATTCAATGTATTATTGACAATCAACTGGCCGTTGATGCTGAGCATGTTCGTGCTTTTCTTTATAGGCGGTTACTTGCTTTACGGCTCCATGTTTGCCGCAATTGGTGCTGCAGTGGATAGTGAGACGGATACCCAACAGTTTATGATTCCGGTAATGTTACCATTGATGTTCTCCTATTTTGTTGCGATCATGAGTGTTGGCAATCCAGATGGCTTTGCATCCCATGTCTTTTCTTTCATCCCATTTTCTGCAAGTACTGTTATGATGATTCGGCTTCCCCTGAATAGCACCTCGCTTTGGGAAGTCTTCCTATCACTCGGGATTCTATTTGCTACAGGAATAACCTTTGTTTGGCTAGCAGGTCGAATATACCGAACTGGAATATTGATGTATGGCAAGCGACCCTCTTACAGGGAAATGTGGAAATGGCTATTCTACCGCTCATGAATCACCCTGAGCGTATAGCCATCATCGATTGTGGTACCAATACTTTCAATTTATTGATTGCAGATGTCTTCGAAGGAGGGTGGAAAACAATATTTACTACTAAAATAGCGGTGAAGTTGGGCATTGGAGGGTTTGGGCAGGGTGTTATTCGGCCCGAACGCATGGCTCGTGCTATTGACGCACTTCGCTCGCATTCCAATACGTTGCTCAATTTTGGAGTAAAAAAGCACCTGACTTTTGCAACTTCGGCCCTCAGGGAAGCCGAAAATGGAAAAGAACTTGTCAATGACGCAAAAAGCCTCTTCGGATTGGATATTCGAATCATCGACGGAGACAAAGAAGCTGAGCTAATCTATAAAGGTGTTACGCAATCCATAGACTTTGAGAGTGCAACCTGGACGATCATAGACATTGGAGGGGGAAGCACCGAATTTATCATCTGCACCAAAGATGAAATTCTCTGGAAGGCAAGTTTTCAGTTAGGCGTATCAAGGCTTTTTGAACAGTTGGAGCCTGATGACCCTATCCTCCCAGAACAAGTAGAGCGACTTTTCGATCATGTCAAGACCGTTCTTGCCCCTTTAGAAAATGCACTCTCCAAAATTGAATGTCATAAATTAATTGGATCCTCAGGATCATTTGACTCTGTCCTTAGCCTATTGGCTCAGAACCACCCTGACCGCTACGTGCGTGATGAAGCAAAGTCTCATGCACTGCAAATCAATGACTTTATTGAGCTGCATAACCAATTGCTCATTAGTACGCGCAATGAGAGGTTAAAAATGAAAGGATTACAGCCTATTCGAGCTGACTATATAGTTTTAGCCACTTTGTTGATTACTTATGTTTTAAAAGAGCTGGGATTCACTGAACTTTGGCAATCTGAATACGCACTTAAAGAAGGAGCAATCTGGGAAGCTATTTACGAATAGCACCGTGGTATAATCCTTGTTGAACTATCAAAAAAAACATGGCCCATATACTTATCATTGACGACGAAGAACCGATTCGTAGTACTTTAAAAGAGATTCTTGAATACGAAGATCACAAAGTCGAAGAAGCTGCAGATGGCCCAAGTGGGGTGAAATTAGCCAAGTCAAAAGCATTTGATGTTATTTTTTGCGACATTAAAATGCCGAAAATGGACGGGATCGAAGTCCTTGAAACCTTACAAAAAGAAGGTTGTCCTAGTCTTGTAATAATGATTTCAGGCCATGGCACAGTAGAAACAGCTGTTGAAGCATTGAAAAAGGGTGCATATGACTTCATAGAGAAACCACTTGACTTAAACCGCATATTGGTTACGCTGCGTAATGCTACTGATCAAAGTGCTTTAGTGGAAGAAACCAAAAAGCTAAAGAGGAAAATCCATAAAACACTGGCTTCTGATATAATTGGTGAATCAGCAGCAATCAATGAGATCAAAGAAATGATTGAGACGGTAGCACCATCTGAAGCTCGTGTATTAATCACTGGTGGTAATGGATCTGGAAAAGAATTGGTTGCAAGACAACTCCATGAACGCAGCAACAGGGCTAGCAATCCATTTGTTGAGGTCAATTGCGCTGCGATTCCATCTGAATTAATTGAAAGTGAGCTCTTTGGGCATGAAAAAGGAGCATTTACTTCGGCAATCAAACAGAGAAAAGGAAAGTTTGAACAGGCAGACGGTGGTACACTATTCCTAGATGAGATTGGCGATATGAGCCTTTCTGCCCAGGCAAAAGTCCTAAGAGCGCTGCAAGAAAATAAGATTTCCCGTGTGGGAGGAGACAAAGACATCAAAGTCAACGTGCGCGTATTTGCCGCAACTAATAAAGACCTTAAAAAAGAAATAGCGGAGAATAGATTTAGAGAAGATCTATTTCACAGATTGAACGTAATTCCTATTCATGTCCCATCACTAAATGAAAGGGCGGAAGACATCCCTCTTTTAGCAGATCACTTCATTACTAGGTTATGCGAAGAATATGGAATGCCGAAAAAAGATATCTCTTCAGGAGCACTCAAGGCATTGCAAGCGATAAATTGGACCGGAAACATCCGTGAATTGCGGAATGTGGTGGAAAGATTATTAATTCTTTGTCCAAAATCAATCGATGAAACAAGTGTAAATAAATATGTAAAAGTGTGATTTACAGTATTTTAAGCTTAGATTGAGATTGAGAACCTCGATTCTACGCAAAAATATTCCACAAGGTTACAGGCAACCCCGAAAAAGATGACTCGTCTTACTAGTGAGTGTCACAAGAACTGACAAAAAAAGGGTTAATAAAAAAATATTCAATTATGGAATTCATTACACAAATTAGCGAGCAGTACGGAGGAGGAGTTTTTCTTTTAGCAGTTTTCGTATTACTTGTTGGAGCTATTGCTAAATGGCGACTTTTTTCAAAATGCGATCAGCCAGGATTGGCAGCTTTCATCCCAGGATGGGATTTGATCGTTATCTGCGAAATTGTTGGGAGACCAAAGTCTCACGCAATTTTGTTCCTAATCCCTATTTTTAACATCTACTTTTTGTTGAGAATTGTAATCGAATTGGTTCAAAGCTTCGGCAAGAACTCAATGGTTGATTACATCTTCGCACTTGTATTCAACGTGTTCTACATATTGAACATGGCGTTGGCTTACAATGAAGTATACTATGGCCCAGTATATGGTCATAGCGTTTCTGAAATTCAAGAGCGCAAGGCACGTTACGCGCCTGCAGCTTAAAGCAGAAAGAACTGCCCTAGTTCTTATAACTCACCAAGAATTCCAAACGCGGTTAGCTGATAAAGCTAATCGCGTTTTTTAATGCGGTATCTAAACCATCCGGGTTTTTTCCACCTGCTGTTGCAAAGAAGGCCTGTCCTCCACCGCCACCTTGAATATCTTTTGATAAACCGCGAATAACATCACCGGCTTTCAGATCCTTATTTTTGACCAAATCCTCAGTAACCATGCAGGTTAGCAAAGCTTTACCATCACGTGCTGCACCTAAAACTACAAATAGGTTTTCCTCTTCGTTCTTTAGTTGAAACGCAATGTCTTTCATGGCCGCAGCATCCAAATCGACTTTCTCTATCAAATAGCGAATTCCATTCAACTCGCTGATCTTTCCCTTAAGCTCTCCTTTTATATCACCTGCTTTTGCTTTCTCTACTTTCTCCAGGGCCTTATTCAATTCCTGATTCTTCGAAATCAAGTCTTCAACAGATTTCTGAATGTCGCCAGGATGCTTCAACAACTGTCCTACTTCTTTCAATAATGCTCTCTCCTCATGGATTTTCTCAAGCGCTTTACTGCCAGAAATCGCCTCAATTCTCCTTATACCAGCTGCCACAGCTCCTTCAGAAACAATTCTAAACGGCCCCACATTTCCTGTCGCTTCAACATGAGTTCCCCCGCATAATTCAACAGAATCTCCAAATCGAATTACTCGAACCACATCGCCGTATTTTTCGCCGAAAAGCATCATGGCTCCCATTTCTCCTGCTTCTTTGATCGGGACATTTCTGCGTTCATCCAGTGGAATATTTCTCAGCACCAAATCATTCACTCTCGACTCGATTCGCCCGAGTTGATCATCATCTACTTTTGCAAAATGTGAAAAGTCAAAACGCAGGTGGCTTGAATTGACCAAAGATCCTTTTTGCTCTACATGAGCTCCCAATTCTTCCCTCAATACATGATGCAACAAATGTGTTGCTGAATGATGTCTGGCTGAGTGGACTCTCTCCGCAGCATTCACTTTGGCTTTGTAGGCATACTCCAAGTTTGGGGGAAGCTCATCGCAAAAATGAAGGATGAGATTATTTTCCTTTCGTGTGTCGAGAATCTCATAACTCTTTCCGTCCGCCTCAATTGTGCCTACATCTCCTACTTGCCCACCACCTTCTGGATAGAAAGGGGTAAGGTTGAATACCAGTTGATACTGATCCTTACCTTTCGCCTTTATTTTCCTATAGCGCGTAATATGCACTTCTGCTTCCAGCCTGTCATATCCGACAAATTCTTCTCTTTCATCTTCCAGTAGGACATGCCAATCGCCAGCTTCGATTTTGCCAGCAGCCCTTGACCGTTCTTTCTGAATTTGAAGTTCCTTTTGAAAACCAACTTCGTCAATGCTATATCCAGACTCTGATGCAATCAATGCCGTTAAGTCCACTGGGAAACCAAAAGTGTCATACAACTCAAACACTGTGTGCCCGTCTAGAACTTTTCCTTTTGCTTCCTTTAAATGTGCCTGGAGCATCCCAATTCCTTTGTCGAGGGTTCTAAGGAAATTCTCCTCTTCCTCATGGATCACTTTTCCTATCAGATCCTTTTGAGCGCGTAATTCAGGAAAGGCATCCCCCATTTGATTATCTAGAATCGAAACAAGTTCATAGATGAATGCTTCTTTCAAATTCAAAAAACTAAAGGCATATCGAATTGCCCTTCTTAGAATACGTCGGATTACATAGCCTGCTCCAGAATTACTTGGTAATTGTCCGTCGGCAATACTAAAAGCAACGGCTCTGACGTGATCAGAAATCACTCTAATGGCTACGTCTTGTTTGGAATCAGTTCCGGTATAAGAAACTCCTGATCGTTTTTCGATTGCTTTAATGAGCGGCTGAAAAATGTCCGTATCATAATTAGATTTTTCACCCTGAAGCACCACTGCCAGTCGCTCAAATCCCATTCCAGTGTCAATGTGTTGAGCTGGAAGTGGCGTCAAAGATCCATTTGAACTTCTATTGAACTCCATAAAAACCAAATTCCAGATCTCAATTACCTGAGGGTGATCCTGATTAACAAGTGTTTTTCCATCTACTTTGGCTCTTTCTTCATCCGAACGCAAGTCCACGTGTATCTCAGAACAAGGACCACATGGACCGGTGTCACCCATCTCCCAAAAATTGTCCTTTTTGCTACATTGAAGGATTCTTTCGTTAGAAACGAAAGCACGCCAGATATCCGAGGCATCTTCATCGGCCGAAAGGCCATCCGCTTCATCACCACCAAAAACAGTGATATACAATCGATCTTTATCAATTTGGTATTGCTCAGTCAATAATTCCCAAGCCCATGCAATTGCGTCCTTTTTGAAATAATCTCCGAAAGACCAGTTGCCCAGCATTTCAAACATAGTATGGTGATAGGTGTCCACCCCTACTTCCTCAAGGTCGTTGTGCTTTCCACTTACACGTAGACACTTTTGGGAGTTGGCTATACGTGGGTATTTTACCGGACTATTACCAAGGAACAAATCCTTGAACTGATTCATACCCGCATTCGTAAACATGAGGGTTGGATCGTCCTTTATAACCATCGGAGCCGAAGCCACAATTTCATGCTCTTTTGACTTAAAGAAGTCCTGAAATATCTGCCGTATTTTTTTTGATTCCATGTGCTCAAATTGACTAGTATTCCGTTAAGCCTTGTTAAACCATAGTCGGCTTAGGAATGTCGAATGCAAAAGTAGGTCATTTTGAATATTTTTGCCCATCTTTCAAGCCTGCAAGCCCAGTAAAGCATGTCGAGATATCGTTATCGGTACAACCCCGAACGTCTGGAATATGAAAAGGTCCCTCTCAATTGGAAGGACTATTTGTGGTGGACTACTAAAGCCCTCTTGATTATTGGGATTATTGGCGCTTCCAGTATTCTGATTTTCAACGCTTTCTACGAAAGCCCCAAACAAATTATACAGAAGCAGGAAATTCGTTTTTTAAAATCTCATGTAAAAGAGATGAAAACGGATCTAGGAGAAATGGAAAAAGTAATGACTGATATCGCCCAGCGTGATGACGCCATTTACAGAAATATTTTTGGCGCTAAACCCTATCCAGATTATTTAAGAAAACCTGGAATTGGAGGTACAGACCGCGAAAGAGACTTGCGTGGATATGAAAGTTCTGACTTGATTATTAGTGCGAAAAGGAAGATATCAGAATTGCAACGTATGATGGTTAGTCAAAGCAGAAGTTTTGATGATGTCCTAGAGCTTGCAAGAAACAAGAATGAAATGCTCTCAAGCATTCCTGCCATTCAACCCGTTAGAAATGAAGATCTTACACGAATAGCATCGGGCTATGGCTGGCGTATTCACCCTATTTATAAAGTGCGCAAAATGCACACGGGGATGGATTTTACCGCAAGCACAGGCACAGAAATATTCGCTACGGGTGATGGAGTTGTGATCCGTGTAGAGAAAAAGCTCAATGGTTACGGACGCAGTGTGGTGATACAACATGGTTACGGCTATGAAACCCTTTATGCTCACATGTCAGAAATTTTGGTGCGTGAGGGACAAAAAATCAAGCGTGGAGAGGTCATTGGACTTGTGGGAAACACTGGCACATCAATAGGACCTCACCTTCATTACGAGGTCATCAAGGACGGCGAAAAAGTAAACCCTGCGTATTTCTACTTCAATGACTTGACTCCAGAGGAGTTTGAAGAATTGCTAGAAAAAGCCAACCGAGCTAACCAGTCTTTTGACTGATTCAATTGCTTGACGTATCTTTCAAATATTCCTATATTCCTTTATGCCTTACACGGACAAGCCCATAGAAAAACAATACTTCTCAATCTCTGAGGTGGCAGCCATGTTTGATGTCAATGCCTCATTGATTCGTTTTTGGGAGAAGGAATTTGACGTGCTCAAGCCAAAGAAGAACAAGAAAGGAAACAGGCTATTTACACGCAAAGACGTTGATAATCTTCACGTGATTCACCACTTGGTAAAAGAGCGTGGATTTACATTAGAAGGTGCAAGAAAACATCTCAAATCTCACGGAAAACAAGTAGAAGAAGAGGTGGAAATTGTCAAGAGGCTCAATAAAGTGCGTGAGTTTTTGCTGGAGCTCAAAGAGCAATTGTGACAACCAAACGCATCTACGGCATTCTTGTTTTAATCAATTTACTGGTTCTTGGAGTTGTTTTCGCTCACTTTTACCGCTCTGGCGCAATGATGACTATTCATAGAGAGAATGTCACGTTTATGGAGCGGTACAAAGCATTTCTCGGGCTCACACCGTTTTTCGCAACTCTTGTTTATCTAGTGTTCAATTATTTTTTGGGCTTCCGCCCGAGGAGAGATGCAAGCGCCATAGATGAAGCCGAAATCGAAAGTTAATAGACTTTGTCCTCCAAAAGATAGTTACGCACGTAATCCTCGATTCCTTCCTCCAATGAATGGAATGGTTTGTCATATCCAATTCCAATCAATTTTGACATGTTCGCCTCTGTGAAATATTGGTACTTGTATCGAATATCAATGGGCGTATCGATGAAGGAAATATTAGGCTCTTTTCCAAGGGCTCTGAAAGTGCTTTTTGCCAGATCCAGAAATGACCTTGCTTTGCCGGACCCCAGATTATATAAACCGACGTCTTTGCGATGATGCATTAGAAAATAACACACTTCAGCCACATCCTTCACATAAACGAAGTCACGCATTTGGCATCCATTCTCAACCTCGGGCTTGTGTGAGCGAAACAGTTTGACCTCACCGTTTGCTTTGATTTGATTAAAAGCGTGAAACACTACTGAAGCCATGCGCTTTTTGTGGTATTCATTTGGACCATAGACATTGAAAAACTTGAGTCCGGCCCAAAAATAAGGCTGCTCCTTTTGTGCCAATGCCCAAATATCAAAATCGTTTTTAGACTTCCCGTATGGATTTAGCGGTTCCAATTGGTTCACGATGTTATGGTCATCCACATATCCATGCTCTCCGCCACCGTAAGTAGCTGCAGAAGATGCGTAAACCAAAGGCAAACCAAATTTGACACAGAGTTTCCAAATGGTCTGAGAATAATGCAGATTGAGACGATCAAAAATGGCCGTGTCAAATTCCGTGGTGTCTGTCCTTGCCCCTAGGTGAAAGATGAACTGTACCTGATTCTCATTCTTCTCTAGCCATTCAGGAAAATCATCACGATGAACCAATTGTGAGAATTTCTTGTTCTCATAATTACGTTTCCTGTCTTCATGGCTAAAATCATCAACCAATACCAAGTCAAAAAACTGTTCTTCGTTAAGCTTACTTACCAAAGCACTTGCTATAAACCCGGCTGCTCCTGTAACTATTATCATATTCTAACTCCTATTCGAACAATATAGAGGGCAAAGGTATTGTAATTTCTACGAGTACTTAAAACGTATATTTGCATTATGAATACAGTGTATGTAACCCGCAGAGAGCGGTTCAATGCAGCCCATAAGTTGTGGAATGATGAATGGTCTGAAGAAGAAAACCTTCGGGTTTTTGGAAAATGTGCCAACCCAAATTGGCATGGTCACAACTATGACTTGCATGTTACTGTGAAAGGCGTGCCTGCTAAAGACACAGGATATTGCATGGACTTGAAAGTCCTGAGCCAGATCCTAAAAGAAAAAGTCATTGAGCCTCTTGATCACAAAAACCTCAATTTAGATGTGCCTTTTATGAAAGGAAAAATGGCTTCAACGGAGATTCTGATCATTGCAATTTGGGATCAGATTAAAGAGGCTATTGATACTACCGGCTGCACTTTGCATGGCATTAAATTATACGAAACGGAAAACAACTACGCCGAATATTTCGGTTGATTTGAATTTGTTATGTCAGGATATCAACGAATAGAACAATATGATGCTGAGCAAATTGCAAAAGTGTCGGAAGCATACAAGGAAATCCTTATTGATTGTGGGGAAGATCCGCAAAGGGAGGGGTTATT
>CAZKMC010000002.1:11644-15986 GCA_964553485.1 uncultured Comamonadaceae bacterium | reverse complement strand
GTTATTAAAAACTCCCGAACGTGCAGCTAAAGCAATGGCTTTTCTCACAAGTGGTTTACAGACAGACCCTGCTCAACTGCTGCGTTCCGCTATGTTTGAAGAGGAGTATTCTCAAATGGTCATTGTGAAAGACATTGAGCTTTTTTCATTGTGTGAGCATCATCTTCTTCCCTTCTTTGGGAAAGCTCATATTGCGTATATCCCTAATGGCCGAATTGTTGGATTGAGTAAAATCCCTCGTGTAGTTGACGCATTTAGCCGAAGACTTCAAGTGCAAGAAAGACTTACTAATCAAATCCGTGATTGTATAGAAGAAACTCTTCAACCAAAAGGCGTAGCCGTAGTAATTGAAGCTAGACACTTGTGTATGCAAATGCGTGGAGTAGAGAAACAAAACTCTGTCACCACCACCTCGGCTTTTACGGGCGATTTCATGGAAGATTCGAAGACGAGAGAGGAATTCATTCAACTCATCAGCACTAGACTTAGCTAACGGTTTTATTTTACCATTACCTTTTGTGAGTATACACCTCCTTGGTACTCAAATGTCACAAAGTATGCTCCCGCGCTCAAATTCTGGGCATGGAAGAAATACTTTGATTCTCCTTGTGGAAAGGTTCCTTGGTGAATGATTTCAACGGTCTCGCCCATTACATTTCTGAGGCTCAATTTCCCCTGAGTTTCCTTTTTCACTGTAAGCGGAATACAAGTGATAGCACAAGCTGGGTTTGGATAAACCGGTTGGAAAGCCGCAAAAGCTTCGCCCGAAATATTCACCACAGAAGTCGTTACTTTGAAATCCCAATACCCCTCTGGAGCAACAATTGGTCTTACTTGTACCTTACCTGAGGAAGCTTCTCCTTCTACATAATAGTACACCTTAGTTCCAAATTCTTGTGCCGGAATTTCGGCACTCCACATGTTCTCTTCTCCTGTGGGAGACATGGATGCCGATGTATAGCTATCGGCAAGGTCTGTCTTCCAAAATAACGCTCCGTTTGAAACTCCGTCCTTATGATTCATATACGCCTCAACCAGATAATTGTTGGTATCATCTTCGGTATCCGGAAGTGGTTGATGGCTAATTAGCAAAGGATCATCAACACCTACAGAATGTGTAATGCAGTGAATTGCTCCAGCCAATGAAATGATGTTGGAGCCGCTATCGTCGCAATCGATTCCAACTAGGTTATAGCCTGGCATATTTTCTTCCCAAATTCTGAAAGCAGTAGTGTCGTACTCTTCACGGTAAGTAGGGATAATGATTGTTTTGTTCACGAAGACTGCGTTCGCATACGTGCGATAAGAAGCCGTATTCGGCCACGGATCATCTGGCCAATTGCCTCCGGTACTTGGCGGCATTGGCACACGCAGCACACGATATGGAGTGCCAAAAACAGAATTGAAATTTGCCAGTACGTAATCAATATTGGCGTTGATTTGCGGGCCGTCTGCCACACCTTCTGGATACTCTCCAATAAGAAGTGTTTCCTCATCAAGCAACTTCATGTGCATATCGATGTGGTGGATGATGTCATATGGAAGCGGCGTCATTTTGATGTAACGATCAAGCCCCATAAAATCACTCATGATTTGATCAACCTCACCTTCCGACTTAGTACTTACGCCATATGGATTGCCCGCTTCATTTTCATCAAGAATTAATGCAGAAGCGAAAGCAGTTCCGAAGCCATCTGCCATAAAATTACCTCCTGTATTGACAAGGTCTGCAGGTGATTGAGTGGTACAATACATGTCCATACCTATATACTCTGCGATATATTGCGGAGAAGCATTGTCATTGGGACGTGAAGGGCGATTGTATATCCAATCCACAAAAATTCGGTCATCAACTTCGCTGCCATAGACGGTATTACCAGAATAGTCGCGTGCCCAAATACTATCAAAATTTGCGTCGATGATAGTGATATTTGAAAAGTCTGTGATTGCTCCTCCGGCACTAGGGCCTTCAAGGTATGTTTGGGTCTCTTGAACGTCTTCACTAAGAATGATGACCTGGCACTCATTCATGGATGCGCTGACAATACGTTTCAGGATGTTAGGGAATCCTGTCCAAGACATGGTCAAAGCTTCAATTTCTTCCCATTCTGCCATAGTCCGCAACCCATCAAAAGGTGGAGGCGTCTCTATTCCACGAGTAACAACTGGGGCAAAGTCAAGTCTTTCAAGCGCTGCCTTTTCAGCTTCCGTCATATAGTGCGGAAGTATTTCAGGGCTTACTTGACCAAAAGATTGTAGAGCCAGCATTGTAGCTGCAGCGAAGAGTATTCTTTTCATTTCAAACAGGTTTACGCCATAAAGTTAACGGAAACTGCTCGAATGGGGTCTCTCATTTTAGCTCTATACAGTAAACCTAAAAAAGCAACCCATTGCAGGTTGCTTTTCTAATTCGTTGAATAAGTAACTTTTTTTAGTCCAATTTGAACATAACCGGCAAGACCATTTTTGAGGCAATGGCTACGCCATTTTTGGTGGCGGGCTCCCATTTAGGCATGTTGCGAACGATGTTGATTGCAGCTTCATCGCATTCTGGGTCTAGTGATTTAACCACTTCCGCATTTGTGATACTGCCATCGGCCTCAACTTGGAAAGAGATCATGATTTTTCCTTCAACGCCATTGGCTTTGGCTTCGGCTGGATATTCCATATGATCTGTCATATAGTCAATGAGTGCCTGCATGCCTCCAGGATATGATGCATTATTATCTGGTTCCTGAATGCCCATCTCCTCGGGCAACGCCCCACTAGTGCAAGCTTGAAGAGATAACATGGAAACAAAAAGTACTGCGATTGCCAGTAAAACCGGCCTTTTTTTAGATTGATGTAACATATGGATTCTGTTTTTGATGTGTTTTTTGTGAGTAAATGGATGCACGATAGACTGGATATTTGCCAATCCGAATGCCGCGCTAAGAAGGGCATTGGTGTATTTCACCTTTCCGTTGGAACGGGCGGCCACTGCGTCTGCTTCTTGCTCATGTGCGAGTTGGATTCCTCGACGTAAAAAGATGACAGCCGGATTGAACCATGTGAGCAAATGGATAATTTGCAGCAGGAGCAAGTCCCACGAATGTTTTGAAGTCCTGTGGACATTCTCATGTTCCAACATACAATTGTGCATCTCTGGTGAAAGTCCTTCCGGGATAAAAACCCACTTAAAGAAAGAAAATGGACCAATTCCGTTGAGGCTGGAGGCTGGCATTTCGAAAGCATAAGAATCTATTGGAAGAGACAATCTTTTGATACGCAAAACACGTCTCCATTGAAGGACATAGTGTCCTAACAAAACAACCATTCCGCTTATGTAGATAATTGTTCCCAGTTGACTTTGGGCTTCAAACGTTGATGTGAGGTCTTTCTGAATTGTAATTTCCGGGAGGATGACCAAGAATTCACTCACCGATTGCCAGTGCAATTGCGGTAGAAATATTGCTATTGCGATGCCAATCAACCATGCCCATCTCGGCCAGTTGCTTTTATAGATGCGGAAATAGAGATCTCCGGCTACTCCCCAAATCAACAGATAGATATTAAATAGCCAGAACTCAGTCATTTCTTCTTGGTTTTTGAGGTGAGCATGGCTTTGATTTCATCGATGTCTTGTACTGACAATTCCTTATTCTGAAGCCATGTAGAAACAATTTCCGTGGCGCTCCCGGCAAAATATTGTTGTTTCAGCTCGTTGAGCGATTTCACGCGGTAAGCTTGTTTGGATACCATAGGATAATACCTATGTGCCCTGCCAAAAGACTCATGAGCGACCACCTTTTTTGTTTCTAATATTCGAATGATAGTGGACACCGTATTGTATGCGGGACGTGGTTTTGGAAAATGAGCAAGGATCTCCTTGACAAATGCTTTATCCAATTTCCAAAGCACTTGCATGACCTCTTCTTCTGCTCTTGTGAGTTGAATCATGCCACGAATATAACTAATTATTTAGTTATTAAACTATCTTTATAGTTATAAAATCACAGTTCTACCAAACTAAGAAAGAGCTCTCGCTGGATGTCGTGGGTGCCATCAAACTCATGAAAGGTATATGGGATATCGGCTTCATCCAATAGACCTTTTACATTTTTGATTGCAGGCGTTGAGATGAATTCGTCTTTATTTCCCACCGCCAAAATGAGATTGGTATCCGTCAACTGTTCTCGAGCTTGTGGAAGGTCCATGTCTGTTGGAAATGAGCCGGCCCATAGTATCAATTGACTCGGCTTCATCTTTCCCTGACACGCCCATCTAACCGCTGTAGCGGCTCCTTGTGAAAAGCCAAGTATTGTGATGTTTTTAGCGTTACCTGAGAGACTTTCACATAGTG
>CAZKMC010000002.1:10197-11634 GCA_964553485.1 uncultured Comamonadaceae bacterium | reverse complement strand
ATAATTCACATAATCCAAAATATCGTTTTGTCTATCTTCCTTTGTCATCCAACTAGCACCTACCCTACCGGAATTACCATTTAAGTAATAACGGTGTAGGCCCTCTGGAGCCACTAGAAAAATGTTTGGAGAAGCGGGAATAAATTTTCTCAGGAAGAACTCAGGATGCTGCCCATAGCCATGGAGCACATATACATGGTGAGTTTCAGCAGAACTTCCTTCAGTAAAATAGCGAGTGGTTTTCTTGACAGAGAAATGATGGGCTTCCATTAATACTCTATTGTAAGGATCGTCTCCTCAAATGCTGGACAAAAAATAGATGCATTGTAGACAGAATCTGCGTCATTTCGTCTTACCTCCCAAGTATAAGCTACGGTAAAGTCTCCGTGGATTATGCAGGTAAAGCTTGTATCGACAGAGGTGCCAAGTGCTTCTACCCAAGCCACATTGCAACAAGAACAGGAGAAGTATGCATTTAGGTTTCTGTAAAGTATGCGGTCCTCTTCATCAAAAGGATTCTGGTTGATTAAGTGCACAGTGAAATATGCCTCGGGAATGAGTGAGGCATTGACCACGTATGCTTCATTGGGATCTACATTGTCCGGATTGACAGAATGTACCTGATTGAAGTAGCCAGACTTATCAAAGCCTAGTTTGTATTCCGCTGCATTCTGTCTTGGAAATTCAAGAACGTACTTTCCGTTAACATCTGTGAGGTCATCAGCGGCAAACTGAAAGCTGGAATTGAAAGACCCTCCTTCTAGAATTTGTTCTGTGAGCTCCACATCCACACCTGAAACTGCATTTCCATTTCGCACATCAGAGGTCACACCTTCAATTTTTAAAAGTGTATTGGGTTCTTTTTTACAAGAAGTAGCAATGCTTAAAAAGATTGCTACCAGAAATATCCACGTTTTCACAATTCCAAGGTCTGATAATGATGGTAATTGCGCAACACATTCCTCACATAATTGTAGGGTTCCTTTCCTCTACAATAGCCATGTCTTACACAATCCATGGTAAAGTACTTTGATTGACTCTTAAGAACAAGACAATCAGCAACATTTCCTTCCCAAATATCTGGATTTTTACCAAGGGCCTCAGCAAGACATTGAGCATCTCGGACGTGTCCTGGTCCCACATTGTATGAAGCGAGAATAAATTTTAGCCGTTCGTCCTTGTCCTTGATTTTTTCAGCCCAAAATTTTTCTAGGTATTGTATGTATTTCACACCGGCAGCAATATTAGCTTCCCTGGTCATGGACGTATCAATTCCAAATTGCGCAGCCGTAGTAGGCATGAGCTGCATCAAACCGAAAGCGCCAACCCATGACCTCGCATCGGGATTGAACCTACTTTCTTCATATATCATTGCCGCCAACAATTTCCAATCCCAGTCGATTTGATCACTGTATCTCTGTATAGAGTGGTCAAATT
>CAZKMC010000002.1:0-10187 GCA_964553485.1 uncultured Comamonadaceae bacterium | reverse complement strand
AGGGACTGCTAATTCGTTGATGCTGGTCCTTTTTCGCAACGAAATATTTTCTGTGAGTATAGGAGAGTTTTCTTTGAATGGGTGCTTTCATCAGCCATTCATTCAGCACATTTACCAAACTATCCGCATTAGGCCTTACAGCCCATGCAATATCTTCAACCCCACTCACTGGTGTTTTAACATCTAGGTCTGGATAATAAGTTGCATTCAACAATGCCATATTTTCATCTGCAACGGTGTAAGGAATTTGTCCCTGCGCCACTAGGCGAACGAGATGCTCAGAGTCAACATTTCCAGAGGCTTCAATAATGTCAATATCTAGCTTTAGTGAATCTTCTAAATGGCGCAGGTTTGAATAAAACGAGGAATATTGGTGCACATAAATTTCTTTATGAGCAAGATTTTTCAGGTCTCTAACCAAAGAATCTTCCAATTGTGCGGGTTTCATTTTCCTCCATCCATTCGGTTTCTTCTGGATCAAAACCTGCCTTGATTCTGTTACTGGGACTGTGAAAGAAACAAACTCTTTTCTTTCTTCAGTTTGAGTGAGATTGCAAGCAATCAAATCTCCCTTTCCTGAGAGCAAGAGGTCGAACATATCATTCATATCCTCGAGCACCAAGACTTCCAGATCAAGTTCGTGTGCTTTGGTAAAAGCATGCACCATTTCATAATCAAAACCAAGGGGTTGGGCGCGATAGAGATAATAGCTTATGGAGCTATTTTCGGTAAGAAGGGTAAGTTTTCTTCTTTTTTTTATCTCGCGAAAATCTATTTGGACGGGGTATTCGGCAAAGCTTGTTGTTTTCTGAGGCAGGGTATTTTCTGAGGATTCAGAACAACCAAACCAACCAAAGAGCAGCAACAAGAAATACCATTGACGCTTCATTACTTCACAACTTATTGACTCAAAACAAAAGGGGCACATGCCCCTTCTACGTAAAATTATGAATTTGAGATACTTGTATCTATCTTTTTGAAAACTTCTCCGTCATTGAATCAAATGAAATGTAGTATTCATTTTTGGTTAAATTGCTCAGGTCAACTGACTTTCCAAAGCCTCTTTTGATAATTTGACCATAAACATTATAGAGCTCATAATTTGTTTCTGCAGAAAATTCAAGAGTTTTGTCCTTCCTGTTATAGACGAATGCCAGCGGTGTTTTATCTGATTCTAATTCAACTGGTGTGGACTTTCGAAATTTGCCCTCATAAGATTTTTGAACCACTCGGAATTTGTTAGTTCCACTAACCAAGGTGGTTTGAAAAGTGTAAGTATTCTTGACTGATGTGCCGTTGCCCATTACTTCTCCAACGTTCACCCATTTGTTCCATTTAAACTGCTGAACTACAAAAGGGAGCTTGCCTTGTTCATTGGTGGTTTCCCATTTGAGTAGTCCTCCGGAAGAAACATCAATGTTTTCAGTTTCGAAAGAAGGTTGGGGCTCGAGGGCACCTGGATTGAGCACACGCGGTTTGCAGCCGTCTTTGTATTTGATGCTAACTACAACGTCGTCTCCTAGCTTAAAGCCATAGATTGATAAATCCACCTCAAACGCATTTGAGTTGGTTTCGTCAGAGGTGACCTGACCATTTACGGTAACTTCAAACACACAAAACCCCACACCTTCTGCGGCAATGCTGTTGATTACATAAACGTTCTTCTGTTGGTACTTACCTTCCAGAATAATCGTTCCGGCCTTTGATTGAAAGGCAAAAGCCATCAATGAAAGAAGCGCCACAAGGAAAGATTTCATCTCGTCATTAGTTTTGGCAGGACGTCGTCAAATATAGATTTTTTAGCTGAATTGCCCATCATTCAAATGCTTGGTCCTAAACAATTAATTATTATACCCATAATTTGAGCTTTACATCGCATTCATTCTGCAGTTCTGGATAGAACTCATTGAAGCAAGATTGCAATGGTAATAGCTCTTTTCGCACTACATCTGGGACAAAGCTCAACCCATTTTTATATGGAATCCTGCTTCCTAGCCCTCTACAAGCACTTTCAAATCCTTCTGCAACTCCGTAGCCAGATAACCACTTACCTGCGCTCATAGCGGCATACAAACTTTGTGTTCTCGCTGGCATTTCGTGTTTGTATTTGTCCAATATACTGTACATACGATCTTCAAACTTATACAAACCCTCTGTGTGCCAATTGTCAAAATTCGAAGCTAACAAATAGTCATATGTTAAATCTAGTGCAACTCCAGCATATTTGCCTGTAGCTTCTCGCAATATAGACCTTGCCCCCACATTAATAGGGTGTCTGTCTGTAAATTCATCAATAAAGCGGTGCAATTTTAGTCCCGCAAGTAAATCCCCATGATACCTTGGTATGAGTCTCCCCTTAACCGCATCCCCCATATAATTGCCAAGGATGACCTCTTCTTTTTCACCGCTCAATGCCAAATGTGCTAAAAAATTCACCCAGTAAAGATAGCCCCAACTTTCAATTCATAGCTTTTAACCTCATTATCTTGCGGGCAGGAGTGATATTTAAGGGAGAATTACTCGGTCATACCTCCCTGCACTTAAAAATTCTGCTCATGGAAAAGTAGAATGAGCAAACAGGAGTTGGATTATCTTTACCCCCATATGAGTAAGCGAACACGTTGGTATTGGATTTGTCAGCTGGGAGGATGGGGAGCATTTGTTCTAGGTAATTTGATTTCCGCCATTTTGCGCGATCAACTGGTGCCAGAGGTTGGGTTTAATTCTGCTGCGATCTTGTTGTTTGGCATTGTGGTTACCCATGTGTTTCGTTATTTGGTAAAAGAATGGAAGTGGACTCAGTTGCCAATCCCCTCACAGATTCCTAGAGTATTTCTTTCGGCGATAGTTATGAGTGCGATTTTCAGTCTCATTCTTGCCAGTTTAAACGACTTAATTTTGCAGCCTCAGCAAGCCATGCTAACATTTCAAGGAGGTAATTTCTTATTGTGGATCATGAATTTTTCCTTCTTATTCTTCTTATGGAATGCACTCTATTTTGCCGTTCATTACGTTGAAAACTTAAGGAGTGCTGAGATTCGTAACCTGGAGCTTAAGGCTGCCAAGACAGAAATCGAGTTGAGTAGTTTTAAGAATCAGATGAACCCTCATTTCATGTTCAATGCCATGAATAGCATTCGGGCATTGATAGATGAAGAACCGGCAAAAGCCAAAGAAGCCGTCACTTTACTGTCAGGAATTCTTAGGTCCACGCTTATGCTCGGAAAACAGCGAACTGTCCCATTGAAAGATGAGCTTAATCTAGTACGAAACTATCTTCAGATGGAACAAATTCGATACGAAGAAAGGCTCCAAGTTGTGGAAAAAGTGGACGTACATTCACTCGATTGGCCTGTGCCTCCACTGGTGATTCAGACTATAGTAGAAAACGCAATTAAGCACGGTATTTCTCAAATCCCAGAGGGAGGAAAAGTACATGTTTCAATTTGGGAACAAGACGAGCTTCTGTGTGTGGAAATAAAGAACACGGGTGTGCTTCAAAAAGTGAAAAGCGAAAGCGGTATTGGACTCAAAAACACAAGGAAGCGTTTGAGATTGATGTATCAAGGAGCTGCATCATTTAGAATTTACCAGGAAGACAAAACTGTAATTGCAAGCCTTCAAATCCCAAAAAATCTCGCATTATGAAAGCATTGATAATAGATGATGAAAGATTAGCTAGAAAGGAACTTAGCAAGATGCTGGCGGAATTTAATGATGTTGAAATACTAGGCGAGGCAAGCAATGCAGAAGAAGCAAAAACAATGATTGCCGAAAACGACCTAGACGTATTGTTTCTGGACATTCAGATGCCTGGAAAATCCGGATTTGAATTGTTGGCTGAATTAGACGCTGTTCCAGAAGTGATTTTTGTAACCGCTTACGATGAATTTGCCCTTCAGGCTTTTAAAGTAAGTGCTCTTGACTATTTAATGAAACCTTTGGAGCACGATCAACTGAGCGACACGCTTGAAAGACTTAGACAACGCTTGGATGGTCAAATCCCTGCTATTGTTCTTGAAGATGATTTACCAGTTCTAAAACCCGAAGACCAGATTTTCCTAAAAGACGGGGAAAAGTGCTGGTTTGTGAAGCTGGAAGAGGTTCGTTTGTTTGAATCTGAAGGTAATTACGTGAGAGTGTTTTTTCAGAATCACAAACCATTGATCCTTAGGTCACTGAACAACCTTGAAGACCGGCTGGACCCGCGACATTTTTTTCGGGCCAACCGAAAATACATCTTGAATTTAGCTTGGATAGATCAAATTGAGCCGTGGTTCAATGGCGGGTTGAGAGTCACACTAAAAGATGGAAAAGAAATCGAAGTGTCGCGAAGACAAGCCACGCGTTTCAGAGAACTTATGAGTTTATGATTCTTCTCCCATCAGCAAACCCAATTGTACTTTTACGCCCTGGGTATATTCCAAATCAAAGAGCACATTATCTTCCTCAACGCTGTAAGCAGCCTTGCCGATAGGGGTTCTTTGTAAAAACTCAATGACGGCTGGATCTGAGCTTTCGAACAAAGACATATCGAGTTCGAGGGAGAACATTCCAAGACCACTTGGCATTGGAGTTAGATCAATTTCCAATTGTTTAGCGGCAAACCCGTCTGCACTATACTGCAAATAATACACGCTTCCAGCTCTTAGCAACAAATCAAAATTACCTTCTGAAAGGAGCATTTGGGATTGAGAACGATTGTTTTCTCTTGTTTCATCAACTTGAATGGTGGCCAACATTGGGTTTTTAGTGCCTGCATCCAGCACTAAACCACTAAGAAAAAGGCCATCTGCATTGACTACAACACTATCCTCTTCAAAACGAACAAAACCCTGAGCGGACTGCTCCACGCAATTTCTTCTCCAGCCTTCGTAATTCATTTTCCCTACCAACGGAGAAGACTTCACCGCTTCATAGCTAATTGTTGAACCCATGAGTTTATATGAATATCGCAATGGCATTCCTGGCAGAGATGGAATTACATACCACCCATTTGGCACTTTTTCTGTGACCATCATATAAGTACTATCACCTTCGGGAGTTACTCCGAGGTATTCCTTGCAGGCATACCCCAGAATTTCTTCAGTTTTTCCTGTCAAAGTGAGCGTCTCGATCAGTGGTTCTTTCAAAAACTCCGTCAGCCACATGTCATGAACCGCCACGCAAGAGCAATAAGGGTCATTCTGTTCTCGAACCAAAAGTGAATCTCCTGTCCACCATTCATGAGTTTCACCAACACCAGATTGTCTTGTGATCTCCATTTGATCAGCTCCATAAATCCGATATCCGATTTCATATCCATAATATTCATGCACCAAGGCAATTGCATTTTCATTGTCGGACACTACCTCATAGGTGATTTCCATCGGTTCAAACTCGCCTATAGTACAGGCTGATAAAATTGTTACAACCATCAAAAAGCTGAGCGTTGAAAGTCTAAATTGATTGTACATATCTGGAATGTGGTGTTAATGTGCTGTTAATCGCGAGTGCAAAGATGCTAAAACAGTTAGTTTTGTGACGTGAGCAGAAAAACAATCTACATACTTATTGTTTTGGCCGTGATTTCCTTAAGTGGGATTGTGGTGATGCAGATATACTGGGTAAGCAGTGCTTACAATCTTCAAGAGAAGGAATTCAATGACCGAGTAGTGATTGCCATGTCTTCCGTGGTTGAACGAATACAGAAAATCGACCAAGATTCTGCGCTGGTTGACCCAGTTAAACAAATCACCTCCAATTTTTATGTAGCCAATATCAACGACACTCTTCATCCATATTTATTGGAGGCGCTGTTGCGCGAGGAATTTTCAAACAGCAATTTGGATGAAGATTTCGAGTATGGCATTTATGATTGCTTCAATGATTCCATCGTTTTTGGGGGACGAGTTTCATTTGACGAAGATTTAGGAGAGGTAACCAACGAAGCAGTTTCCATTCAGAAGCGATTTCAAAAAGACGGTCACTATTTCGGCATCTATTTCCCTTCCAAATCAAACATGATCATAGGTCGAATGGATTTTTGGGTTTTCTCCAGTTTTATGATTTTGCTGGTGGTCATTTTCTTTGCTTATGCAATCATTATCATTTTGAGGCAAAAGCGATTGAGCGAAGTCAAAACTGACTTTATCAACAACATGACTCATGAGTTAAAGACCCCGATATCCACTATTTCAATTTCTAGTGAGGTGCTGTTAAAACCAGATGCTGCATCCGATCCGGAAAGACTGCACAGGTATGCGAGCATTATCAAAAGCGAGAATCAAAGGCTTAAAACCCAGGTAGACAAGGTCTTGCAAATCGCAACGCTGAACCCTGGAAAGATTGAAGTAAAGACCGAAAATGTGGACCTTCATGAGCTGATTCAACAGGCGGCCTCTACTTTGGAAATGACCATGCAGCCGCCAAGTGGCGCAATCGATTTGAGATTGGAAGCAGCTCAATATTTCGTTTTGGGAGATCGTGTTCACCTGACCAATATCATTTATAACCTCCTTGACAATGCTTTTAAATATTGTGATCGCGATCCACACATAGAAATTTCTACTAGGAATGAGCAGGGAAGAGTGTGCATGGAGATTCAGGATAATGGGATAGGAATTGCTCAAAAACACATCCCAATGCTGTTTGACAAGTTTTTTCGTGTGCCCACGGGCAATGTCCACAATGTAAAAGGATATGGATTGGGCCTTTTTTATGTTCGTTCTATTGTCAAAGCCCACAAAGGCAAGATAGAGGTCAAAAGCAGCGAAGGTGAAGGCAGCACATTTATCATCCAACTCCCGTTCAACAAAGAGCAAAATGGATAATCCAATCAAAATTCTATTAGTAGAAGATGACCATAATTTGGGTTTTGTGATTCAGGACCTTCTGAAAATGGAGGGCTATAAAGTTCATCTGCGGACAGACGGCAAAGAGGGCTTGATGCAATTCAACAAAGAAGACTATGACCTTTGTTTACTTGATGTAATGATGCCAAAAAAAGATGGATTTAGTCTGGCAGAAGACATCCGTAAAACCAACGCTGAGATTCCTATTGTTTTCCTCACGGCCAAAGGAATGACGGAAGACAAAGTCATGGGTTTCAAACTGGGAGGAGACGATTACATCACAAAACCATTTGACAATCAGGAGTTCCTATTGCGAATCAAAGCCATTTTGAAGCGTAGCAAGCCGACGGAAACAGTAAACAACAATTCGGATGTTTTTGAATTGGGCAGCTTTAAATTTGAACCTGCAAACTTTATGCTAGCACATACCGAAGGAGATCAAAAATTGACCAAAAAAGAAGCTGAAATCCTGAAGCTTCTCTGTGAGCATAAGGGGCGAGTGTTGGAACGGGAACTAGTTGCCAACATGGTGTGGGGAGATGACAGCTATTTTGTTGGTCGCAGCATGGATGTGTTCATCACCAAGTTGCGCAAGTATTTAAAAAAGGATCCAAGCCTTTCGATTACGAATGTTCATGGAGTTGGCTTTCGGCTGGAAACCGATATCTAATTGATTTAAGAAATGCTCCTAGCATTTGACTTTGACGCTGATTTAGGCATTGACCATTCCTCGGCTTTTAAGCCAAATCTTCAAATATTTGTTCAATATCTTCATCTCCTAGAGCCGCCCTTCTATCTACAAGCTTTTCAAAATTGTCTATTTTCTCAAGCAAATCGTGGTTGACATGGACCAGATAAACCACCTCGTCTGATTTGACTTCTAGGTAGTTGGAGTAGCCTCCATTTGCTGATTTCAGCGCCACCAAATCATGCTCGTCAAAGCCGTTTGGGTAGCACTTCCTGATGAGAAGTATGTGCCCTTCATTGATGGACGTGAAGTCCTTTATATACCTTTTCATGGCTTTGGTGGTGTTGGTTTTCACATTTGAAAACGAACAGGTCTTGCCTCACAAATCCCCCTTGCCTGATCATTGGATTGTTTAAGTTAGGGAAAAGTCTTGAGTCTTGAGTTTTGAGTTCTGAGTCTTGAGTTGTGAGTGTGTGGAGTGCGAATGGAGTGTATGCACCTCAGCCAAGGCTAAGGTCCATGAAAGTATGAGTGTGCTACTAGTTAAAACAATAGGCAGGTTTTTAGGGTTTATAGGATAATAAGTTCTTCCATTTAAAGCTGTTACAAGCACCGGGAATTACGGAAGAATAGTTTCTACCATTTATTTTATATTATGCGCAGATACCCAACAAACCCCTCGGTTTTGAAAGCGTTCTCAACGTTAATAATTGTATTGAGCACCGTGATTCAGATTTTCGCTCAAGACATCAATCGCCAGCAGGCGATGGGCGCTTTGCAAAATGGAGATGTCTTGGTGAGAGTTGGTAGTTTAGAGCAAGCATACCATGCATACACTACCTCCATCACTATTGACCCGTCTTATGCCGAGGCTTACATGAAACGAGCATGGCTTCGAAGAATGATGGGAAGGACACAAGAGGCAATGTTGGATTTTAATGCCGCGATGCAGATAAACCCTTTCTCTGAATACATCTATGACAGGCGCGCCACTTTGAAGATGCTCGCTACCGATTACGAAGGCGCTCTTGAGGACATAAACAAAGCCATATTCTTAGCCCCGTTGAACAATGAATTCCGAGACCACAGGGTGGAAGATCTCATATTATTGGGAGATTATGAAAGTGCCTTGGCAGATATCGATACGTTGATTAGTCGGAATTATTTTCCGGAAAATCAATATGAGAAAAAGGCGATAATCGCAATGCTTCAGCCTAATCTTTCCCTGAGCAAATCTTACATAGATTCTGCGCTGGCTGTGAATCCATCGTCATCGATCGCATATGATATTCGTGGAGTTATATTTCTGAAAGAGAGAGCCTTGGATCAAGCGATCGAGAGCTTTTCAAAAGCGATTGCTCTAAATCCCAATTTCGCCTTAGCTCATTACAACCGATCTGTTGCATACAGGTATATGGGGAATCCTAAACAAGCTTCAAATGATCTGGACAAAGCTGTTCAGGTCAGTCACGACATCAGTCAAGTGTATTTCATGCGCGCAGTGGTAAAAAAAGAACTGGGAGATCTGACGGGAGCGCTTTTGGATTACGACAAAGCGCTTGTCATAGACAGTGCCTATAATGAAGCACTCTTCAACAAAGCCTTTACGCTCAAACTCATGGGTGATTACGGATCTGCTTTGGTGCATGCTAACGAGATCACTAAGTTGGAGCCTGAGGACCCGGCAAACTGGAATCTGAAAGGAAACATTCACCTCATGTTTGGGGATCACGATTTGGCCATCGAAGCTTATTCCCAAGCACTTTCACTGGATTATGAATATTACGACGCAGCGTACAACCGTGGTTTAGCTTATGTGATGAGCTACAGAAAGTATGAGGGCTGCACCGATCTACAGGATGCTATTTACGGAGGGCATAAGAAAGCCGAGATCATCTACAAGAATTTCTGCAACGACTAAAAAAGCAGGAATGATGTGAGTGTGAGTGTGAGTGTGTGGCTTTTAGGATGCTTTGACGAACCGATGATGTTCAATTCTTCCATCCAAATAACCAACCTGCAACACATAAACGCCATCAGCCAGTGATTCCGTATTGATCAGCGTCCGCAATGAGCTGGTGGAAAGTCTGGCTGCGTTAATGAGTTGCCCATTCAAGTCGAATATGTTCCAAAATAGAATTCGTTTGGAAGGGTTATCAACATATAAAACTGAACCTGCCGGATTAGGAAAGATGTTCAGGGAAGGCTCCGAAGTTGGGGCTTCCGCTATACCGACCGTGCTCTCAAAGAGGGCCGTGAAATCAACAGATTCCAAATTCAATTCACCCGACCAATTGGGATTTATTAATTCGAATATCACCTCATTTTGCTCCCAATTAATAAACTGATAACCTTCAAAGGCCACTGCGGTGATAGACACAGGAACGCCATGGAAATAGATCCCATCCCAAGGCAAATCTTGTGGAGTGATCGTATTGATTTGAATGACTCCTGCTCCTGCAGGCATTACATTTAGGGTGACAGTTACCTGACCATTGAGATCAAACACATCCTGCACCTGGTCCCAAACCACCTCGGATTTGCAGATTAGATCTTCTTGAAAATCCAAATGATTTTCAATGAAACTGCTCATTGAAGATGGCACATTCCAGGGATCACCCCACCGCTGATATTCGTTAGGCATTTCAATGACCCACCGTTCGAAG
>CAZKMC010000001.1:27739-43976 GCA_964553485.1 uncultured Comamonadaceae bacterium | reverse complement strand
CAATCTCGAGCAATAAAAAAAGGTGGTCCAAGACCACCTTTTTTTATTTCAATTAAGAGGGACGGACTACAAGGTACCTCGCATTTCTTGCTCTCGTTCTATTGCCTCAAAAAGGGCTTTGAAATTTCCTTTGCCAAAAGACTTGGCTCCTTTGCGCTGTATAATCTCAAAGAACATGGTTGGACGATCCAATACAGGCTTTGTGAAAAGCTGTAACAAGTATCCTTCATCATCTCTGTCAATCAAGATGCCCAGTTCTTTCAATGGCTCTATATCTTCTTCAATAGGACCCACACGATCCAAGAGGTCATCGTAATAACTGGTTGGCACGTACAAAAACTCTACACCTCTATTTTTGAGCTGTTTTACTGTTGAAATGATGTCGTCTGTAGCTAAAGCAATATGCTGAACTCCTGCGCCATTGTAAAAATCAATGTATTCCTCAATTTGAGATTTCTTTTTACCAGCTGCTGGCTCATTGATAGGAAACTTGATGCGTCCGTTTCCGTTGCTCATTACTTTGGACATCAAAGCAGTGTAATCTGTGCTGATGTCTTTGTCATCAAAACTGACCAACTGGGCAAAGCCCATCACTTTTGCGTAGAATTCACACCACTTATTCATTTCATTCCACCCTACGTTTCCAACCATGTGGTCTATGAACTTAAGACCTACTGGCTCAGTTACATATTCTGGTTCCCACTTTTTGTAACCAGGCATAAAAACACCGTTGTAATCGCCTCTTTCTACAAAGACATGGACAGTTTCTCCGTAGGTGTGAATTCCGCTAAGAACAACTTTGCCATCTGCATCTTTCTCCGTTTTGGGCTCAAAATAAGATTTAGCTCCTCTTGAGGTTGTTTCCTTCCAAGATTTTGCGGCATCGTCTACCCAAAGGGCAACCACTTTTACACCATCTCCGTGACGGTTGATGTGTCCATTGATATCCCCACCTTCTTCTAAAGGCGAGGTCAATACCAATCTGATCTTATCTTGTTCAAGCACATAAGAAACTCTGTCTTTCACACCGGTTTCTAATCCGGCATAGGCCAATGGCTGGAAGCCCCAGGCGGTCCTATAGTAGTGCGCTGCTTGTTTGGCATTACCTACATATAGTTCTACATAGTCTGTTCCTAATAGTGGCAAAAAATCCTCAGCTTCAGGAACTACTTTTTCTAAATGCAATGATGAAGTATCTGTTGACATGATTCGCTGTTTTTAGTGTTCTAACCAAGACTGCATGTAGCCTGGCAATTCAATTTCTAATCCTTGTTTGGTAACCTTGAGTGGACGGAAGGTGTCTACCATTACTGCCAACTCTTCTGTTTCTTTTTTCCCAATACTACGTTCATACGCCCCTGGGTGAGGTCCATGTGGAATTCCCGCAGGGTGCAAAGTGATCTGGCCCCTATCGATGTTGTTCCGGCTCATGAAATCTCCATCCACATAATACAAAACTTCATCTGAGTCGATGTTACTGTGATTGTACGGAGAAGGAATCGCCTGAGGATGGTAATCGTATAGTCTTGGTACAAATGAGCAGATCACAAGCCCATCGGTTTCGAAAGTTTGATGCACGGGAGGTGGTTGGTGAACGCGACCAGTTATTGGTTCAAAATCATGAATAGAGAAAGCATAGGGGAAATTGTATCCATCCCACCCAACCACATCAAATGGATGAGCTGCATATACATATTCATGAAGCACATTTTCTTTTTTCACTTTGACAATGAAATCACCCTTTTCATCATGAACTTCAAGTTCTGAAGGTGCGCGCATATCTCGCTCGCAGAAAGGGGAGTGTTCCAATAATTGTCCAAAGTGATTGCGGTATCTTTTTGGAGTATAAACCGGGTGGGTCGATTCTACAATTAGTAAACGATTGTGTTCCTGATCTGGATGCAACTGGTAAATGATTCCTCTTGGAATGACTAGGTAGTCGCCCTCTTTGTATGGGATGTTTCCCATTAAAGTCTTCAGGACGCCGGCTCCTTCATGCACAAAAAGAACCTCATCGCTATCGGCATTTTTATAAAAGTAATCCGTTTGTTTTTTCTTCGGCGCAGCCAAAATAATTTGACAATCTGCGTTCACCAAAACAGGAATACGAGACGCTAAGAAGTCATCGGCCGGTTTAACTTGAAAGCCGTTCAAATTGCGTGAAGCCATGTTGTGCTCTACTGCAATTTCTGGTGCCACATTTACAGAAGAAAGTACTTTTTTGACCTGCGTGGGCCTGTGAACGTGGTATAAAAGGGTCGACATTCCCGCAAAACCGACAGTTCCAAATAACTGCTCATTGTAAAGAGCGCCGTTTGGTTGACGGAATTGGGTGTGTCTTTTGTGAGGGATTTCGCCCAGCTTATGGTAAAATGGCATGTGGGATTTGTGTTTGAATTCAGGATAGTAGAAGAACGGTCAGAAGTCCCTTTCACTCGGGATTCCGCTTGTGTCTTGATTTCAAGTCCGTGTCAAACAAAAACATCCTGAATAGCTTGTCTAACAAAGGTAAACAAACTAAGCAATCACATGAAATACGGGTTTATACCATTTGATTCAGCGCTTTCATCACAGAACTACGCTTTCTGCTGGCGACGGGAATTTCTGATCTGTCTTGCAGAACAAGGTAACCACCTTCTGATTTAATGAACTCTCTGATATAGTCCATATTGATCAGATGGCTCTGATGCACGCGGAGGAAACCATGATTGGCCAACATCTGATCAAACTCTTTCAGTGTTCGGGTAACCAATATTTGCTCTCCTGAGTTCAAGAAGAAGAGGGTGTAAGAGCCATTCGATTCACACCGAACAATGTCTTCCACTTTCACCACTTGAATTTTATCTTGAGAATTGAGTGCAAGCCGAGCGTTCCCTGGTTTCAGATTACTTTTTAGCACATCTAAATTTTGGCTTCCGGTTGCCCCTGTTTTTTTAACAGCATCCATGAGCTCTGCAGGATCAATTGGCTTCAACAGATAATCAACGGCTGCAAAACGAAATGCTTGAATGGCGTAGTCATTAGACGAGGTGGTAAAGACCAAAGAAAAGTTGACTTCGGGAAGAATCTCAAGCAAGTCAAATCCACTTCCATCTTTCATTTGAATGTCGAGGAAAACAATGTCAGGGTTGTGCTCTTTGATGAGCTTAGCTCCGTTCACTACCCCGTCAGCCTCTCCCAGCAGTTCAATTTCGGGACAGTAATCTTCAAGGTCTTTTCTTAGGCTGATTCTGGCGTTTTCAACATCATCAATTATTACAGCAGTCTTCATAGTTACGCTTTTAAGAATGAATCAAATATATAACAAGCTACAATCCAAAGTGGCTTGTGAAGCACAGAGAAGCAGTAAGTGTACGGTGTTTCCGCGTATTCGCACAAATCTCCTTAGACCAGCTTCGGCAACCAGATCCTAACAATGGTGCCTGTTGAAATACCATTATCATCTGTTTTGTCAATGATTTCTAGCACCTGATGTTTCTTTTTTGCCTCGTCTGCGAGCAACTGGAGTCGTTCGGTGGTTACTTCTACGCCCGCTGATCTATGCCCGGAGTGCAGTTCCGCTTTCAGCTCGGCGGCTTTCGCTCTGCCTACCCCATCATCTTCCACGTCTATGTAAATACCGTCTTGATTGGGATATATATACACCTTGACATGACCGCTTCCTTTTGGCAGGATTCCATGGACAATTGCATTTTCTACAAAAGGCTGCACCACAAGGGGAGGCACCATATACAATGTGGCGTCAACTTCAGTCTCGATTTCGAAAGTAAAAGCATTTTCATGAGTAAATTGTTCCAGTTCAAGGTAGTTTGTAAGTGCTTGACATTCTTCTTCGAGAGGAATGAGTTCTTCTCTACTGTGCTCCAAAATTTGGCGCATCAATCGAGAGAACTTACTTAAGTAGAGTCTAGAAGTTTTCTCGTCTTTTCTTGCAATCAGCCCTTGGATTGAGTTGAGCGTGTTGAAAATGAAATGGGGGTTCATTTGCAAACGCAGGGCTTTTTGCTCAAGCTCAATGACATCACGTTCAAGGCTGAGTCTTTGGTTGCGATCTTTAGCGTTCTGCTTGATCACTTGAACACGCCAGAAGAAGAAACCTACAATCATCAAAGTCATCGCGCCTATGGCGCAAATGAAGAACCATGTTTCCATCCAAAATGGTCTTAGGATGTGAAGTACAATTGGACGTTCTTCTGCGCATGGACCTTCTTTGACGCATGCTTTTAAATGGAATACGTAGGTGCCAGGTGCAAGATTGCTATAAGTAGCTGTGGTTCTTGGGCTTTGGGGTGTCCAACCTGTTTCTTCACCCTCCAAATACCATTGGTAAACCACGTCATCTGGAAATTGTTGATGTACTCCAAGGAAGTCAAAACCAACATGGTTTTGCTCGTAGGTAAACACGAGGGTATCTTTTAACATTCCCCTTTGATCTAAGAAAATTCGTTGTGGTGTTTCACTTAATGGTTTGTAAAACAAATTCAGGTTTTGAATCCGAATTTTTGGCCCTGCGCTTACTTTAGTGCGCATTTCAGGATGGTGTTTGCTGAGGCCGTCAATGGTGCCGAACCAAAGTGTACCATCTTCAGAGCTATATGCGGCATTGGTGCAGGCTTCTATGCCTTCATAACCCTCGTTTTTTCCGTAGCGTTCAATGTCGATGACCTTTCTTGAAACATCCAATTTCAAGTGGTCAACACCTCGCTCTGTTCCTACCCACAGATGTTCCAGATGATCAAAGAGCAAGAAGTAAATGTTGGTGGAAGACAAGGATGAGTTTGCTTCAAAAGGCTCAATTTTGAGAGTTTCGGCGTCTAAGTCCATTCTTGCAATACCATTGCCACTTGTTCCAATCCATAGTTGGTTGTACCCGTCTAAGGCCAAAGACCTGACCCCGTTTCCGGGAAGCCCAAAGGATGTGTCGAAACTTAGCGCCGTACCATCCTCTAGCAAGACCCCCATTCCGTGGCCAACCGTCCCAAACCAAACACGATTTTGGGTATCTACTTGCAGGCAATTGACGCGGTTTTCTGGTAATCCGGAATTGGTGTTGAAGACTTCGGCGCTATAGGATGAGCACTCAATATTTTCTGGAGTCAGGCGGCAAATTCCACCCCCAGCTGTTGCTACGTAAACCCTTTGTTTGTGATCTTCTGTGATGAATCGTATCCAATTGCTTCCTAGTCCGTCGCTTTGGTTGAGCCAAAAACTATGACTTTGATCAAGAACTCGAATTCCTTTGCCGTCTGTTCCAGCCCAAACCCTGCCCAAGTGGTCGGTAAATAAGGCCTTGACTTTTTGTCCCCTCAGGGTAGGTTCTTGGTTGATCCGAATAGAAGGGGAGAGACGCATTTTGACGAGCCCTTCGTCTGCAGCTCCAATCCAAACGATGCTATCACCTTGTTGGGTGACGGAATAAATCTGAGGCCCAGGTAAACCATTGGACTGATCCCAATGCATGAAGTCCTGTCCACTGAATTTGGCTAGCCCGGCGCCACTTGTTCCTATCCAAACATTGCCCCAATCGTCTTCCCACAAACTACGCACTTGATTGACAGGCAACCCATTTTCTTTGTTGAGGGATTTAACCTCTCCATTTTCCCCACAAATGAATATTCCGTCGTCTAAACTTGCGAGCCACACCTCTTTATTTTGCCTCTCTAATACGTCGAAAATCACCCTTCCTTTTGTATTGGGCAATTGCACTTTTGTGAATTCATTTTGATCGTATTTCCAAACTCCTTCACCGTACGTTCCAATCCAAACAGTGCCTTTAGAGTCTTCAAATAACACGTTCACTAAATCGGGGGTTATGTCTTCCGGAATCTCTAACCAATTCAGTTTGCGGGCCTTCCATAAGAACAAACCTTCTTCTACGGCTCCCATTAACCCACTTTCGGTGCTGCATAGTGCCACAACGCTCAGACCCTGAAGTTCTTCGATTTCGGAAATGCCGGATATGTCATGTTTGAAAAGCCCAGAAGAACACCCGATAAAAACGGCCTCATCATAGTTTGCTAAGGCATTGACAGATAAATTTGATTGCAACTCTTTGAATCGGATAAATTGACTTCCATCAAAACGCTCTAAGCTATTGTCTGTGCCCACCCACATCCGTCCCTGTGGGTCTAGGAGAAAGCAATTGATGTACGTGCCTTCAAGATTCGATTTACTGTTTAGTGAAGTGAAGCGGTGCCCATCATATATCGAAACACCCCCTCCGCGTGTTCCTGCCCAAATCAATCCGTTTTGATCCTGTACCACGTCATATACCTGGCTTTGGGAAAGTCCGTTGCGGACAGAAAAAACTTGGATGTTGTATTGTTGTCCGCGGGTAAGCAGACCAATCAAGCAAAAGCAGAAGAAAACGAGGTACTTTCTAATCACCGGAACATCTTAGAAGCTCAAATATCACGAATTAAACGCTGAACCTGCTCTGAATATGCGATTTCGAAACTTCAGTGGGTCAATTAGCGGAGCCTGAGTTTGGTTCCGGTAGATGGTTGACTCCCTTTTTCTAATCCGTTCTTTTTGTACAGAGATTTCATTTTGATGCCATAACGCTGACTGACTTTCCATAAAGTGTCACCCTCACCTAAGACATGTTGGTCTGCGGAGCCTTTGGAACGCTTGGGCTGGATATAAATCACTTCGCCAGGGGTCAACTTGTATCCCTTAGGAAAGTCGTTATACTTATAGATCTGCCACGGCATCATGTCCAGATCATTGGCCACAGAGGATACGTCTTCTCCTTCTTTCACAATGGTGGATTTGATACGGTTTTTGGTCAAATCAACGGTTCTGCTGGCAGAGACTGAGATGTCTGGTAGGTCAGTGGATCTCGTCTGCCCTGCCTTTTTGTTGCGTTTCTTCTTTTTTGAGTCTTGACCCTTGTCTGCAATTCGGGGCTCCGGTAGGGCACCTTTTTTAATCAACCTTATTCCTTCATCGTCAAATTGTGTGAGGTTATTTTCTTCCACAATTCGGATAAGTAGAGAGGCATATTGGGGACTTGTTGCGTACCCACATTTTTTTAGACCCTTGGCCCAACCTTCATAGTCTGTGGTTTTTAACTCAAATAATGGTGCATAACGGGTTTTTTGTAAAAACGAGCTGTGATCTTCGAATGACTCATGGGCATCGGAATAATGTCTGAAACATTCCCCTTTTCGATCATCGTCGTGGTAGACTTTTTTGCCTTGCCAATCACTGTGGCACTTGATTCCAAAATGATTATTTGCTTTTCTAGCAAGTTCACTATTGCCGTCGCCACTCTCTAGAATCCCTTGAGCAAGCGTGATACTCGCTGGAATTTTATGGAGTACCATTTGATAGATGGCCTCATCTTTCCAGAAATCGATGTATTCGGAACGTGTGATTTGGGCTGCGCCCGAGGAAGGGGGCAGCGCTAAAGAAGTGCCAGACAGCACCAGAAATAGGCCGGTCAAAAAACGGGTTGCGAACATTATTGATGACTTTATACAAAGCTAAACGCCTACAAGGGCTATTCTCGTTCACAAAACAGCAAATTCTAACAAATGAATGTGAATTGACTTAATTCATGAGTTGCTCTTTGGAGAGATTTCCGTTCTCATCAAAGAACTGCCAGTTGCCAATTTCTTTTCCAGCTTGATACTGACCGAGGATACGCAGTTGGCCATTTTCATACCAAACTTTGTATAGGCCGTCCTTTTTTCCATTGACATAGTGATGCTCGCTCCAGGGGTTTCCATTTTCATAGAAGCTCTGCCATTCACCATCTCTGACTCGAGATTCAAAGCTACCAGTGGTCCTGATAGTTCCATTCGGATGATAATTCTCAATGAAGAGAGTGTCTCCGGAAGCAGCAGAAACACATACTTTTTGCTTCAAGATCTTGTCAGGATAAAACTCCGAATCGTTACAAACAGGCTCTTCCGAGCAAGCGGTTGCCAAACAAAAAAGGCAAAAAACCAAGATGAATTTTTGCATCATTTAATACGTTCGATGGTGTAATGGACGAGTGCTTCAAGAGAATCTTTTGCCTCACAATCTGGGAAAGTTGATAGTATTTCCAAAGCCTCATCTCGGTATTGATGCATCATTTCTGTGGCATACTGAATTCCGTTTGATGCCTTCACAAAATCAATAACTTCTTTGACCCTTTTTGGTTTGTCATGGTGATTCCTGACTGTATTCACAATCATTCTTCGTTCTTTTGAAGAAGCTTTTTGCAGTGCATGAATCAATGGCAATGTCATCTTGCGCTCTTTGATATCAATTCCGGTTGGCTTACCAATGTCATTGCTACTTCCGTAATCAAAAAGATCATCCTTGATTTGAAAAGCGATGCCCACTTTTTCGCCAAAAGCATACATTCTTTCTGCCATCAATTTATCATCCGTTACAGATGCAGCACCACTTGAACAACATGCCGCAATCAGAGACGCGGTCTTGCGACGGATAATTTCGAAGTAAACTTCTTCAGTAATATTGAGTTTTCGGGCTTTTTCCATTTGAAGGAGCTCTCCTTCACTCATTTCCTGAACCGCACCAGATACTATTCGAAGCAAATTGAATTCGCCTTTGTCCACACTAAGTAAAAGACCTCTACTCAGCAGATAATCGCCAACCAAAACGGCAATTTTGTTTTTCCAAAGGGCATTCACGCTGAAGAATCCCCGACGTCTTTGAGCATCATCAACCACGTCGTCATGAACCAGGGTAGCGGTATGGAGCAACTCAATCAAAGAAGCAGCGGTGTAGGTTGATTCGTTCACTTCTCCGCAAAGTTTAGCGGAAAGAAAGATGAACATAGGACGCATCTGTTTCCCCTTACGTTTGATAATGTAATGGGAGATCTTATCTAGCAAGGGTGTTTTGCTCTTCATGGCCGCCCTAAAATGAGACTCAAACTCCTTCATTTCCGGGGCAACCGGAGCTTTTATTTCGGCTACTGTGCGCATGGACTGTCAAAGTTACTTCATTCCATTCAACATATACTACCCTATTTGGCTGGCTTTGTTTATTTTCACATTTCAATTTAACCGGACATTTAGTTCTCAACTGCCCCGATCATGACTTCGAATTTCTTCCTGGCAAGTCAATTGACTTGCCTATCTCTTCTTTTATCGCTTGGTGCATTTGCCCAAAATTTTCAACAAGTATCCTGCGAGGGGCCTCAATGCCAGAAGGTGCTTATCGCCTCTCCTGAAAGCAACTTCACCTTTGTTCCACCACCTGCTGGATTTGAGCAGGGAGGGCTACGCGATGTGGTAATAAGTGTGACCTACAACGGGTTCACACCCGGCGCATTAAATGCCTTTCAATACGCCGTTGATATCTGGGCCTCAGTGTTGACATCTACGGTTCCAATTGAAATTGATGCTTATTGGGAAGATATTCCAGGTAGCGTCTTGGGATATGCGGGTGCTTCAACCTATTACTCAAGTATAGGTGGCGGCCCAGACCCAGATGCATACTACCCCGTGGCATTGGCAAACAAAATATTCGGTTCTGACTTGTATAGCGGGCCTGATGTAGACGCCCATTTCGATAGCAGTACCAACTGGTATTTTGGCACAGATGGGAACCCTGGTTTTGGCCAATATGACTTTGTTTCTGTAGTCCTTCATGAATTAGGACACGGATTAGGCGTGATTGGATCTGGAGACGTAGATGCGGGACAAGGTTATCTTGGTCTTGGCGACGATTTTACCATTTGGGACACTTTTGTAGTCAATGGAAATGGAACTGACATCACCACGTATTTTTCTCCTTCTACCACACTGGCCACGCAATTTCAAAGCAACAACCTCTTTTGGAGCGGCGCTGCTGCTGTAGCAAACAATGGCGGAATACAACCAAAACTCTATGCTCCTTCAACATGGGAGTCTGGTTCAAGCTTTTCACACCTTGATGAAGCAACTTATTTTTCTGGAAGCGTCAACTCACTTATGACCCCACAAATTGGAGCAGCAGAGGCCATCCATGATCCGGGGCCAATTGTGATTGGAATAATGAATGACATCGGCTGGGATGTGCAGGACGTAGCATGTGAACCGATTGGCCTCGAACTTTATCAGGAAGCATGCACAGCAGACGAAACAACCCTGTATCCAACAATAGGTATGTTCTTCGATATCGATGGAGCATGCACTGTAGCTGATTTCTGCTTCCAGGTCGGCGGTGGTGGATTCACTTGCTTTGATTTACCTTCTTTGGATATTATAGTAGGAGATGGTGACCAACTTTTCTTCAACAACACAGACCCAGATGTCACCTATGAATTCTATTACACACTCTCAAATGGAGCCGTCTCAGACATCTTCATCTGGGAAAATGGAAACTGTGACAATGAAGAGCAGATTTGTGATTGTGACGGCAATCAACTTTCAATTGGTGTCCTTGCTTGGTTAGGAGATGGATTCTTGGATGACGGAACTTACTTGTGGGCCGGACAAACAGTCAACTTCAACTGTGCAACTTGGGGCTATGACTGCGGAGATGGTGGAGTCAACAATGATCCAAATGGCGTTTGTGACGGAAACTTACCTCCAAACAATGGATGTACAGGAGAAATACTTGGATGTACAGACCCGGAGGCTACGAATTATAACCCAACAGCTACCATAAATGATGGAAGCTGTGTATATGACGGAGACATCCCGGGCTGTACGGACGCTGCTGCTTGTAACTACAACCCAGATGCAACCATCGACAATGGTAGCTGCAACTATTCATGCTATGGCTGTACGGACGCTGCTGCTTGTAACTACAACCCAGATGCAACCATCGACAATGGTAGCTGCAACTATTCGTGCTACGGATGCACCAACCCAGAAGCATGTAACTATAACCCAAATGCAACAATAGACAACGGAAGTTGCTCATTCTCTTGTTATGGATGTACAGACACACTTGCATGCAACTACAACCCGAATGCAACAATTGACAACGGAAGCTGCACATATGGATGCTATGGATGTACTGATCCAAATGCCTTGAATTATGATCCTGATGCCACACTGGATGATGGTAGCTGCGAATATCTTGGCGTTCCTGGTTGTATGGATTTGGATGCCTGCAACTTCAATCCAGAAGCTACAATTGACAATGGAACATGCGATTACTCATGCTTAGGTTGTACAGACCAACTCGCTTGTAATTTTGATTCGGATGCCACTATTGATGACGGAAGCTGCGACTATACCTGTTATGGTTGTACAGATCTGGAAGCGTGTAACTATGATGCCGACGCCACTTTTGACGATGGATCATGTGACTATTCATGCTACGGATGTACAGATGATGGCGCGTGTAACTTCGACGTCAACGCTACAATTGACGACGGTTCTTGTGAGTTCGATTCGTGCCTAGGATGCACTGATGCAACAGCTGTGAACTTTGACCCAACGGCCCTTATTGATGATGGCAGTTGCGTATATGAGTGTGTATATCCAACTATCACCTGGGAATTTGAAGGTTGTGACGGTGGAGATGATGGATTCTTTGTGGTGATGTTGGTTTCAAATCTTGGGAATGGAGCGCCTTATATTGTAGGCAACAACCAAAACACGGATGAGATCACCCTCAATTTCAACGGAAGCATTCAACTTGGGCCGTTTGATGATGGAGATCAGGTAGTTATTGATATCACATCTGAGGAGCTGACAAATTGCTTCCTCACCTCTCCTGTATTGGAATGCCCAGATGGTGTTCTTGAAGGTTTGCTTCGCGAGGAAATAGCTTTCCCAACGCCAGCACATCACCAGTTTTATATTCAAGCTGGTAGTTCCGCTTTGAATTCCAACGCGGCATTGTTTGATGCCACTGGAAAAATGGTGTGGTCAGAACGCATCCTGATCGCTGCAGGCGACTCACGCACTGTGGATGTCCAGAGCTTTTCCCCAGGAATGTACGAGCTAATAATCTGGGATGAATTCGGGAAATCAAATCACCGACTCATCATTGAATAAGAAGAAAACATGCTAAAAGCCGGATAAATTATCCGGCTTTTTTGTTCTTCTGCCATTTGGCCCCATCGCAATTGCTATTTTTGCACAAATTCTTTCAGCATGATCAAATCATTGACGGGCTACGGAAAGTCCGAAGGAACAGTAGGTCAACGCAAATTCACAATCGAATTGCGCTCCCTAAACAGCAAACAACTTGATTTGAACGTGCGTATGCCGAGCGTTTACAAGGAAAAAGAACTGGAGCTCAGAACTTTCCTAGCAGGTGAAATCAAACGTGGTAAATGTGACTTGACCATCTACTATGAGGCAGGGATGGAAGAGAAAAAAGTGGGCCTCAACCGTTCTTTGATGGAGAGCTACCACGCAGATTTGAGCGAGGTAGCTGAAAACATAGGTCAGGAAAATGTTGATTATATGTCGCTGTTAATGCGCATTCCAGACGTCTTTCGCTCAGAAAAGGAGGAATTCAATGAAGAAGAATGGAATACCATCTTTGATTTGATCAAGCAGGCCCTGAAAATGTTTAATGATTATCGCTCACAAGAGGGAGAAGGCCTCGAGGGGGATTTTGCCCAACGTGTCAATCACATTCTAACTTTAGAAAGCGAATTGGAAGGCCCTGCAGAACAACGTGTGATTAAAGTGAAAGAAAGAATTAGACAAAACTTGCAGGATTTTATCGAGAAAGAAAAAATAGACCACAACAGGTTTGAGCAAGAGGTTATCTATTACCTCGAAAAAATGGATGTCACAGAAGAAAGAGTGAGACTTGTTGCCAATTGCAAGTACTTTCTTGAGATTCTAGAAAAGGGAGATGCTCAAGGTAAAAAATTAGGCTTCATATCTCAGGAAATTGGACGTGAGATAAACACCTTAGGCTCTAAGGCAAATGATTCTGATATCCAACGCATTGTAGTTCAAATGAAAGATGAACTCGAAAAAGTAAAAGAGCAAGTATTGAATGTCCTCTAATATCTCAAATACAGGTGAATGCATCATATTTTCGGCGCCTTCAGGTGCTGGAAAGACAACCATTGTGCATTCTCTCCTGCAAAAAATGCCAAATTTGGAATTTTCTATCTCGGCCACAAGCAGACAGCCAAGAAAGATTGAACGCGATGGCAAAGACTACCATTACTTATCGGCAGAAGAATTCCAAAACCGCATCAAAGAGGGAGATTTTGTGGAGTGGGAGGAAGTATACGAGAAGCAATACTACGGAACCCTCAAATCTGAAATCGAGCGGATTTGGAATACTGGGAAGAACGTTATTTTTGATGTAGACGTTAAAGGAGGTATCAATCTGAAGAAGCATTTTGGCGACAAAGCCTTGGCGGTTTTCGTGAAACCACCATCGGTCAATGCTTTGCGCACAAGGCTCCAGAAAAGGGAAACCGAATCAGAAGAAAGTATTGCTATTCGGCTGGCCAAAGCAGCTGCTGAAATGGAGGATGCACAACATTTTGATTACGTCTTGGTGAATGATGATTTGGAAATTGCAAAGGCTGAAGCTTTTGATATTGTGACCCAATTTTTAAACAGATGAAAAAAATTGGCCTCTATTTCGGAACATTTAACCCCATTCACATAGGCCATTTGGTTATTGCCAATTTTATGGCTCACCATACCCAACTAGATGAGGTCTGGATTGTAGTAACTCCCCACAACCCACTTAAAAAAAGGTCAGAATTGCTTCCTGATCAACACCGCCTGCAGATGGTACGCTTGGCAATTTTGGATAATCCCAGCCTCCAGGTAAGTGATGTAGAGTTTGAACTTCCACAACCAAATTATACCTGGAATACTTTGACTCATTTGCATAACCTTCACCCGGATGTAGAATTTTCTCTCATCATGGGCGAAGATAATTTGCGCACAATCAATCAGTGGTTCAATCACGAGCAAATTCTCGAGAACTATACTATTTATGTCTATCCAAGGGCAATCACAGAATCAGAGCAAACGTTGTCAATTGATAAGACAAATGTTCATCAAAATGTAGTGGTGTGTGATGCACCTATGATTCGAATTAGTTCTACATTTTTGAGACAATCGATACAAAATCAAAAGGATGTGAGATATCTGATTCCAGACACTGTAATCAATTATATATCAAACAATTACCTCTACGAATAGCTTACAATTCTGCAAGCACTTTTGTTGTTTTCCGCTCTATTATTATTTTTTGGCACGACACTTGTTTTTAAAGAGGCAAGTGAAACTTAAAACCATTCAGCCATGAAAGAATTGAAAGCACGTTATGAGAGAATGAAAGGCACAGCCATCGACCTCATGAAAAAAGGAAATGTGAACGCTTACCTTGCCACTTTGCAGGAAGTTAATGATCTCAAAATGCAAATGATTCAGGTATCAGCACACAACTAATATGCAAATAGAACCCAAATCAACCGTTTAAAAAGCCGGCACATCTCGTGACCGGCTTTTTTATTTTAAAAGAACTGTAACTTTTCATCAAAGTAAACCGTCACAGATACAAACAGAGCAGCCTCAATGACCATAGCTGAATACAACCAAACGGTAGATACGTGTGCTGATGGCCTCTTTCGATTCATTGTAAAGAATTTACGCAATGAAGAACAATCGAGAGACATTGTACAGGATACGTTTGCCAAGTTGTGGATGAAAGTGGATGAGGTTTCTTATGATAAATCAAAATCCTATCTCTTTACTACCGGATACCGAACAATGATAGATTGGATACGGAGAGAGAAGAAAAGAGGAGAGATAGAAAAAACGGAACTGACTGCTCCCGAAGTTAGAAACGACTATTCAGATCTTCAGGCAATCTTGCATGAGGCTTTAAACAGGTTGCCAGAAAAACAAAAACATGTAGTTATGTTGCGCGACTATGAAGGATATAGCTATGAGGAAATTGGCGAAATCACAGATTTGAGTCTCGCACAAGTTAAAGTCTATATCTACAGAGCCCGAGTGGCCTTGAAAACATTCTTAGTAAGCATCGATAATTTAATATGAATATCAATCTCCATAACTACGAGGCATTTGTCCTCGACTATCATGAGGGCCGACTTACCGCCGGAGCGCTTGAGGAGTTGATGGGTTTTATTGCCAACCATCCTGAACTGGAAGTTGATCTCGATGCGGATTTAGGTCTCTCACTGGACATTCTTGATGATGAAGCTGTGAAAGCGAATTTTTCTGATTTGAAAAAGTCCAACTTCGACTTACCACCATCCGTTGAATTAGACCTTGCAGCATTCTTGGAGGGAGATCTGAAAGTCCTTCCAAATTTCGAAGACAAAGCCCAACTGGAAAGGGCCCTCAAAATTCTTGAACAATGTAAACTGAAAGCAGACCCATCAGTCACCATTGATCATGCCCCTTTGAAGTTTCCTCTTGAAGTGGATATGTCGCTGAAAGAAAACCAGCTGATTGCTTTAGTTGAGGGAGACCTAACCCTGCTAGAAACAGAAAATGCGAATGACGCCGCTGAACTGGCACTTTATCAACGGGTCAAACTTGAAGCATCGGAATTGGTTTATGCGAACAAGCAGGACCTGCGCCGTACCATGGTGGTTGCCTTCCCATTTGTTCGAATAGCTCAATATGCGGCAGCCGCCATTTTAATTGGAGCTGTGGCCCTTTTGGGATTTTATTATACGAATGGCAATTCGGGACAATTTTACAGTGCCAATACGTCGGCTCCTCGCGCTGAGAAACAAGTGTTAGACATTTCTGTTGAATCTACTCAACCAGCGGAAAGTGTGAGTGGGGCTGCTGTGTACCAAGTAACAAATGTGTATACTCAGGACAACGTTTCTGGGCAGGGCAAAACACGGGTGATGCCACTTCCAAACCGGAAAATAAAAGGCATTGCCATGGAGAAACAACAGGCACAAATCATTCTCTCCTCGCGCGGCAGCGCAAACGATACACCTACAGAATTGGTGGCAGAACAAGTAACTCCCCAAGAGAGTTTTACGCCCATTAAGGCCTTGTTAGAAAGCAAGATAAAGGCAGGGTTATACGGGTCAGAAACTTACCCGCAAAACAATTATATGAAGGCGCTCATGACCAAAGCTTCTCAGAAGGCAACGGATAAGATTAATGCCCGTAAGGATGTGGATTTTCAAGTGGATAAAACGCCGCAATCAAGACGTATCAACCTGCGGATTGGTAAATTTGAATTAACACGAAATTAGATTTTTGCTTCCGAAAGCCCTTTTTTAGCTTCAATCTTAGTCGTCTTGAAATCGGAATAAATAGCCCCACGGGTCTCTTGAATTTGACTCAGTTGA
>CAZKMC010000001.1:21567-27729 GCA_964553485.1 uncultured Comamonadaceae bacterium | reverse complement strand
CCTTTCATGCGTACG
Source organism: uncultured Comamonadaceae bacterium (assembly GCA_964553485.1). Taxonomy (GTDB): domain Bacteria; phylum Bacteroidota; class Bacteroidia; order Flavobacteriales_D; family Sanyastnellaceae; genus CAZKMC01. The sequence continues at coordinate 27,714 of CAZKMC010000001.1, read as the reverse complement.
GTTTTCAGTTTAATGTGATACTAAGGTCGAAAACATTCCGCAAAAATCATCAGGTATTATTAAATAAATTCATGGTTCTTTCTAACCCGATGGTTGTGAAGCTTTTAATTAATTCACAACTTTTTTCGAGTCTTTCCGGCATCGCTTTCAACTCATCTTCATTCCAAGGACTTAGCACATAGTTGACTTGATGGCCTTTCGAGAATTCATCTCCAATTCCAAAACGGAATCGCGGATATGCATTGGTGCCGAGAGTTTCTTGAATAGATTTAAGGCCATTGTGCCCACCGTCACTGCCTTTCATTCTGACTCTGATAGTGCCAAAAGGGAGGGCCAGATCATCTGTGATTACCAGCAACCGATCTAGCGTGATTTTTTCCTTTTGCATCCAGTAAGACACTGCTTTTCCACTTAGGTTCATGAATGTGGAAGGTTTGAGCAATATAATGGTGCGCCCCTTGAATTTCAGCGTGGCTATATCGCCATGTCTGTCTGGGGTAAAAAGCACATTGGACGCCTTTGCGAGGGCGTCCAATGCTTTAAATCCTATGTTATGGCGGGTTTCCTCATATTCTGTACCGGGGTTACCTAAGCCAATAATCAGATATTTCATGTGAATTGAAGTAGTGGCTTATTCCGCTGCTGGAGCGTCTCCTTCTGCAGCGCCTTCAGTTGCTCCATCTTCACCATCTTCACCTTCTTCTTCCTCAGAGTCTGCAGACATTGCCGCACGAGTACGTTTCACACTCAGAACAACCGCGTTCTCAGGGCCTATGATAGTCACACCTGGAAGCTTGAGATCGCTGATACGGATATCGTCTCCAATTTTCAAAGGACTTACATCCACGGTTACTGCTTCTGGCATATCCTTCGGAAGCGCGCTCAATGCAAGTCTTCTGAAGTTCACAGCCAAACGGCCTCCGTTACGCACACCTACTGCAGTTCCTTCCGGACGAACAGGCATGTTAACGACTACAGGACGACCATCAAATAGCTCCAACAAATCTAAGTGGAGAACAGTGTCCGTTACCGGGTGAAATTGAATGTCTTTGATGATGGCAGAAGTGGTCTTTCCATCACAGTCGAATTCGATGCGATATACATCCGGAGACCAAACGATTTTCTTTAATTCAACTTCTGAAACTGTGAAATGCAACTGCTTATCACCACCATAAAGAACACCAGGAACCCGACCTTCTTTACGCACTGACTTTGCATCTGTTTTCCCTACACCTTGTCTAGAAAGGCCGCTCAATGAGATACTTTTCATGCTTATTATTTTATGAGATTAAAAATTGAGAACTTATTGATTCATTATCAGACAAGCATTTCAACACACGTGCAAATAAATCTGCAATGCTCAACACTTTGATTTTATCCTGAGGGGCACCCTCGCGCAATGGAATACTGTCTGTAACGATTAATTCTGTGAGTAACGAGTCTTGAATGCGCTCATAGGCTGGTCCGCTTAGAACTGCGTGAGTGCATACGGCTCTTACTGAGCGCGCACCCTCATCCATCATCATGGAAGCGGCCTTGGTCAACGTGCCCGCAGTATCACACATGTCATCTACCAGCACTACGTCCTTCCCTCTTACATCACCAATGACAGTCATCTGGTCTACTTGGTTAGCCACTTTGCGCTGCTTGTAACAAATTGCCAAGTCCACCTGCAAAAACTTTGCATACGCATTTGCTCTTTTGGTACCACCAGTGTCTGGAGTAGCAATGATCAAATTCGATTGGTCAAGCTTCTGTAAATAAGGAAGGAAAATAGTTGAGGCAAACAAGTGGTCTACCGGAACTTCAAAAAACCCCTGAATTTGATCTGCGTGTAAGTCCATTGTGATTACACGGTCAACTCCCGCCGCAGTTAGCAAATTAGCAACCAGTTTAGCACCAATAGCTACACGAGGCTTGTCTTTTCTGTCTTGCCGTGCAAAACCAAAATAGGGAAGAACAGCAACGATTCGTTTTGCAGAAGCGCGTTTTGCAGCATCTACCATGAGCAAAAGCTCAAACAAATTGTCTGTTGGGGGAAACGTAGATTGAATGATTACAACGTCTTTACCACGCACAGTTTCCTCAATAGATGGTTGGAATTCACCATCACTGAATCGCTGAATAGCAGCCTTACCCAAATCAGTACCATAGCTTTCCGCAATTTTACTTGCCACTTCCAATGATGCTGAACCGGAGAATATTTTCATTTGACCATTCATATTTTTCGCCCCAAAACAAGGGGTGCAAAGGTAGCACTTCACATGAGTATTTCAAACTCTTTCAGCACTTTACACTTTCACAAAGCTAGAACAAAGGAGATTTCTTTTTAGAATAAGCTTCAATTGGCTACAAATCAAGGCTTTTTGGGCTTGCAGCCCGAGGAGATCAACACCTCATTTTCTTCAGTTATTTTCTCTACTGCCTGAGTTTCTTCTAGAACCAAATGAACAGAAACAAAAATGAGGCCCTGCGTTCAGAGCCTCATTTTTGTTGTTTCGAAATAGATAATCCATTTAACCTGGATGTGAATTCAGGCTTGCCTAAATGAAGAAGGAATCATGTAAATATCTTAGCTGAGTGTAGATGCACGAATCCGAGTCAAATGTATGAAGCACTTCATACTGTGTATGTTAAATGCAGGTTAACGCTTGTTAAAAAGTGCTAACCCAAACCTTCTGAGCAAAGGCTAACTCCTATTTTTGTTCTCCGTACTTTTCGACTTCAGATCCAGCCCATTGAAAAAACAATTTATCCAATTACTCACTGTACTGATTACCACGGCATTCCTTGGACTCATTGCAATTCAGATATATTGGATCAATAACTCAATATTATTAAGGCAGCAAGAATTTAATAGTAATGTGAAGTCAGTGTTGGAGAAGGTGGTTGGCAGGCTTGAAAAAGAAGCCTACTTGCACATGGTTCAAGAGAGCTCCAACAACCCGGGATTGAGCCTATCCATGGACAAGGACGAGCTATTGATTAGTTTTCGTGATGGTGTAGCTTTTGGGGCCGATTCATTACGAGTAAGCATCCATCCAGACACCTTAGAAGCCCTGATTGGCGCTGAAGGCAAACAAAACTCCCTCAACAATAAAAAAGCCAGCTCGGCAATTGATTCTTACGACAAACAGACTACAGAAATTCTAGAACAAAGTGGGTTGATGTCAGATCTTCTGGATGGTTTGGTTTCTATAGACGTGTATCAGGATGTCAAGAATCTTGAACCGGGATATTTGGATTCACTGCTGAATTCGGAACTGAAGGAAAAGGGAATAAAGGCGTCATTTTATTTTGGGGTGTTCAACAGATTTCAACAACCGGAATTGTTAGATGAGCGGTCTGAAGATTTTGTAGACCAAATGTTTATCCCGGAGGCTTTTGACATTCAATTGTATCCCAATGATGAACTTCGAGACCCAAGTTATATGCGAGTCTACTTCCCACACCAAAGAGGCTACTTGCTCCGTACTATGTGGGTTATGTTGTCAATTTCTGGTGTTTTGATGCTGGTCATCATGTTTGCGTTCTCATATACGATTACTACCATTTTCCGACAGAAAAAGCTTGGTGAAATCAAGAACGATTTTATCAATAACATGACACATGAATTAAAGACACCTATATCCACAATATCCTTGGCTTGTGAAGCTTTGAATGATCCTGATATGCGCACCAATGAAAAACAACTGCGCAATTTTATTGGGATGATAAGTGAGGAAAACAAACGCCTTGGGGTCTTAGTTGAGAATGTGCTGCGGTCTGCAATATTGGACAGAGGAGATATGCAGCTACGAACGGAGCAACTCAACATGCATGACCTTATAAAAGCAGTCATTCGCAACATTGCGATCCAGGTTCGCAAAAAAGGAGGAAGTATCAAGACTAACTTAAATGCAAATAACCCGATAATTGAAGGAGACGCGATTCACTTAACCAATGTAATTTATAACTTGATTGATAATGCTATCAAGTATTCACCAGAAAATCCAACCATGGAAATTCGTTCACGAAACATTAAAGATGGGATTTTAATCAGCTTTAAGGATGAAGGAATTGGAGTTTCGAAAGAGAACCAGAAAAAGATTTTTGATAAATTGTATCGTGTACCAACCGGAAACATCCACAATGTCAAAGGTTTTGGCCTAGGTTTGAGCTATGTTAAAATCATAGTTGAAAAACACCAAGGAGAAATCACCGTTGATAGTGAGTTGAAGAAAGGAAGTACATTTCATATATATCTGCCTGCAAAACATGAAAAAGAACATTAGAATATTACTATGTGAAGATGACCCCAATTTAGGGTCACTTCTTTCAGAATACTTAAATGCAAAGGGTTATGAAACGGCGCTTGCAAAGGATGGAGTAGAAGGAATGAAGGTCTTTAAAAGACAGCATTTTGATTTTCTAATCTTGGATGTGATGATGCCAAACAAAGACGGCTTTACACTAGCAAGTGAAATAAGAGAAGAAAACCGGCATATACCCATCTTGTTTCTAACTGCAAAATCCATGAAAGAGGACACCCTAAAGGGATTCAAGGTTGGAGCGGATGACTATATGACCAAGCCTTTCAGCTTTGAAGAATTGCAGGTTCGTATCAACGCGATTCTCAGGCGGGCGGCAGCTTTACCTGACGAAGGTGAACAAGTAGATGACTATCAAATTGGGATGTACTCTTTCGATTACAACAAACAAAGGCTCTTCTTGAATGGAGATGAAACCAAATTGACCACCAAAGAAAATGAGCTCTTGTACTTGCTTTGCAAGCATAAAAACGGCCTTTTGGAACGTAATTATGCCCTGCATGAAATCTGGGGTGATGACAATTATTTCAACGGAAGATCAATGGATGTTTACATCGCTAAGCTTCGTAAACACCTGAAAGCAGATGAAAAGGTTGAAATTATCAATGTACATGGTAGAGGGTTCAAACTGCTTGATCAATAGGTAGTTAGAACTGTGACATATCACAAATATCCATTTAGCATTTTTTAACTGTGGTATGAACCTTGATGTTTTGATAGCATACATCAAAACTTCAAAACCATGAGAAATACTAAATCCCCAAAAGCAGATTTGGAAAAAAAGAGATTCCTCTTTTTCCAACTTGGCCTTGCAGTTGCGCTTTCACTTGCTTTGATGGCTTTTGAATGGACCTCGTATGACAGAAGCTCCTCAAGAGACATCAGTGAATTGTATGCCGAAACCATTGAATCGGAAGTGGTTCCTGTGAGTTTTCCAAAAGCACCTAAGGTGAAAGAAATCCCACGTGAAATTACCAACTTGTTTATTATCAAAAAGGACCCAATAACACCTGGAGAACCAGTACCAGTTGATCCAAAGATCAATTTTGACATGTCGATCTTTGATTGGGGAAATGATAAGGACTTCTTTGATGAACCTGAAATAAAAACTCTTATTGGAGCTATAGTAGAGATCAAACCCTATTTCCTAGATTGCGAAAACGTTGTGGACAGAAACGCACAGAATATGTGCACTGAATCAAAGATCATTCAATGGGTACAGGAACACGCACATTATCCAAGATCTATTGTAGAAACTGGAATTTCAGGCACTGTCTACGTCTCATTTGTAATTGATGAGTTTGGACAGGTTTCCAAAACAAAAATTGAGAGAAGCGTTCATCCAAGGCTGGACAAAGAAGCTATAAAAGCAGTTGAAACTTTGCCACAGATGATTCCAGGGAAGCAACAAGGACAAGCAGTACGTGTTATTTACAACATTCCGGTTCGCTTTACACTCAAGTAAGTATACTTACAAAGCATTTCGAAGCCTCCAGTAATGGAGGCTTTTTTTGTTGGTTGAATCCCGGGAATTGAAGTTCAGTTCAGCTACCCCGAATTTGTAATTCGTAATTCGAGATATGTATTTTCGGCGATAGCCGCAGAGCCCGTTAGGGCGGTATTTTGTGTTCAACAATTAGGCTACATTCCCAACAAACCAATTCGTAATCTGTAATTCGAGATTTGTAATTTCGGCGAAAGCCGTGTGGGTTATTCATTTCACCCAACTGACCATTGAGTAATGGGATTAATTATTGGCAACGTGTTTTTAAGCCTTCCAAAAGCTATCCAACTGTAAATTGAATTGAAGAACCTCAAAAAGGTCTTCAAAAGAAGG
>CAZKMC010000001.1:0-21557 GCA_964553485.1 uncultured Comamonadaceae bacterium | reverse complement strand
CCGTGATGGACGATATGGCCGTATCCAACTATGAGAAGGCCTTTTTTTGATTTTCTACGGGTGGTTTTGCCCTTGATTTCAAACTACCTTTGTTATCCATGATTTCCAAGCGGACCATAGATGAAATAATGAGTACTGTCGTCATAGAAGATGTCGTTGGCGACTATGTACAGCTCAAAAAATCAGGGTCCAGCTACAAAGGATTAAGCCCGTTTACGAACGAAAAAACACCTTCATTTTTTGTGTCGCCAGCAAAAGGGATCTTCAAATGCTTTTCTTCTGGAAAAGGAGGAGACGCGGTTTCCTTTTTAATGGAACATGAAAAACTAACGTACCCAGAAGCCCTGCGCTCGTTGGCCGCTAAGTATCAAATCGAAATTGAAGAAGACAAGGCTACACCAGAGCAAGAAGAAGCAAAATCTGAATTAGACAGCCTTGCGGTGGTAACGGCTTTTGCTCAAAATTACTTCACAGAGCAACTTTGGAAGACGGATGAAGGAAAAGCTGTTGCCCTTAGTTATTTCAGAGAAAGGGGTTTTCGCGATGATATCATTAAAAGGTTCGAACTTGGTTACTGCCCAGAATCATGGGATGCTTTTACAAATTCCGCTGTTGAAGCCGGACACGATAGAAAATGGCTGATAGCAGCCGGTTTGACTAAGGACCGGGACGGAAGTTCGTTTGATTTCTTCCGTGGAAGAGTCATGTTTCCTATCCGGAACATCAGTGGCAAGTGCATTGCTTTTGGAGGTAGAACACTGAAGGCCGATAAGAAGATTGCCAAATATTTTAACTCTCCAGAAAGCCCTCTTTACAACAAGTCCAAAGTGTTGTACGGGATTTATGAGGGCAAGCAGGCCATGGTCAAGTTGGACCAGGCTTATTTGGTAGAGGGTTATACCGATGTGATTGCCATGCACCAGGCTGGGGTGGAAAATGTGGTTTCGTCTTCTGGTACAAGTTTGACGGAAGGTCAAATCAAACTCATAAAAAGGTATACCCAGAATATCACATTGTTATACGATGGTGATCCGGCGGGTATCAAAGCATCTTTCAGAGGGATTGATCTGATCTTGGAGCAATCCATGAATGTCAAAGTGGTTCTTTTTCCAGATGGCGATGACCCTGACTCTTTCAGTAAAAAAGTATCATCTACTGAACTTCAAGAGTATATCTCCAAGGAGGCAAAGGACTTTATCGTTTTCAAAACGGATTTGCTTCTTGAGGAAGCGGCTGGAGACCCTATCAAACGGGCAGCGCTAATACGGGAAATTGTTATTTCCATTGCTCAAATTCCAGATGCAATTCAACGCTCTGTTTACTTAAGAGAGTGCAGCCACTTGTTAGAAGTGGATGAACGTGTGTTGCTGAATGAAACCAATGCATTATTAAGAAAGAGACTCAATAAATCAGGATCTAGAAATTACCAGGACGTGCCCCCACCGGTGGAGCAACTAGCTCCCGCTCAACCTGATTCATCTAAGCGCTCTACCATGAGCCAGGAAAAGGATTTAATCCGAATACTCCTCAATTATGGTAGATATCCCATCAAAGAATTTGTAAAGGATGAATCAACCACTCAGATTGAGGAGCAGACCTTAAGTGTTGCGGAATATCTCATTCATGAACTGGAAGATGACACGATTGAGTTACACGATGACTGCTGTGCTAAAATACTCGCTGAGTATGCCATTTCAATTGATAATGATGTGTTTCCTGAAACTCATCATTTTACTCAACACGTGAACAGAGAAATTTGCAGCTTGGCTGCTGACCTTCTAGCCGTGAGGTATGAACTAAGTGAAAACTGGGGGGGACACAAGATTTTTCCTGAAACAGAAGATCTTAAGCTTTCCAAAGCTGTAAAAGATGCCGTAAACAGACTGAAGTTGCAGCATGTTCTTGTGATGATGGACAACATACAGGAAGAACTCAAATCAATGTCCTCGGAAGACGAAGATTTGATGATTTTATTACAAAAGAGAAAAAAACTGGACCAAGCCAAGCAAAAGCTGTCCCTGTACTTTGGAAGCACCATTCTTTAATTAGCAATATGCAGTTTTTAGAAAATAGCATTAGTCTGGGAGATTATAAAATCTCGATGCTTGATATCATCGTCTTTTTGTTTGTACTCTTCCTATTTCAGCTTCTTATTTGGAGCATCTTTTTGATTATCAATCGCTCGTTTAGGAACAAACCGGAGGAGATTGGAAAAAAGTATACGGTCAAGAAATTGGTTAAATATTTTCTCTACACCATTGGGTTTATGGTGGCTCTCGAAACCATTGGGATTGAAGTGTCAATAATACTAGCAGGCTCAGCTGCCTTACTCGTAGGATTAGGTTTTGGGGTTGGGCATATTTTCAGTGATATCGTTTCCGGCTTTGTAATTCTTTTTGAAGGAATTGTGAAAGTGGGAGATATGGTGGAAATCGAGGGACACTTTTCGAGAGTAGAAAAAATAGACATTCGATCAAGTAAAGTGAAGACAAGAGATGGCAATATTCTAATCATTCCGAATTCCTATTTCACTACGGATAAAATACTCAACTGGAGTCATGGTGATGTTTCTTCACGTGTGCGTATCAAAGTAGGTGTGGCTTATGGCTCAGACACCAAACTTGTGAGGGAGATATTAATGAGAGAAGTACTTAATCACCCCGAAGTTCTCACAGACCGAGGTGCTGAGGCGTTTTTCCAAGACTTTGGCGATTCTGCTTTGATGTTTGAAGTTCGTTTTTGGCTGGCAAAATCATGGGAAATGGACGTCATAATGAGCCAAATCCGCTTTGCCATTGACCAATCTTTTAGAGACGAAGGTGTGCGTATTCCATTTCCTCAGAGAGACGTTCATTTCTTTGCTGGGGATGCTGCCTTTTCTTCACTTTCAAAGAAAGAATAGAGCTAATCAGACACTCGAATATCCTTGAGATGTAATTGAATTGTGGACTTATCTCTGAATGTGTTTCTTTCCAGACAATATCTGCTTTTCCTCCTGTTTGAAGGTGGGTTATCCATGCGCCTAATGAAAAGCCAATGCCGTCTATCTCAGGACTAGTGATGTTGTTTTGAGTGAGATGTGCTTTTAAATGTGCGTTATTCTGTCCTACTGTACGTGATCGGCCTGTGTCTATCACTTGCGAAGTGGCGAAAACTGGGCTCATGTTCTCCGGGCCAAATGGCCCCATTTGCTCCAATATTTTGAATGCCTTTGCTGTAATTTGACTGAATTTTAATTCCGCATCGATTGCAATTTCTGGGACAGGAATTTCATGTCCAAGTTGCTTGGCTACTGCCGAATCAAAAGCTTCTTTGAATAGTGGAAGATTTTCTCTTTTCATAGTCAGTCCGGCTGCCATTGGATGTCCACCAAAACGTTCAAGATGTTGACTGCAGGACTTCAAGGCCTCATACACATTTATTTGGGGGATTGATCTGCATGACCCAGTGAGCATTTCTCCTTGTACCGTAAGGACTATTGTTGGCCTAAAGTGCTTTTCGATCAATCTGCTTGCCACAATTCCGATCACTCCTTTGTGCCATCTTTCACCATGTACAACAGTAGTTTTACGATCTCGAAACTCGGGATCTTCCTCGATCATCGCAAGTGCCTCTTCAGTGGTTAGTTGATCCGTCTTCTTTCGTTGTTGATTCAGTACTTCAATCGCCTCAGCCATTTCTGTGGCCCGATCAAGATCTTTGCACATGAGTAATTCAACAGCAAGGTTGCCAGAGTCCATTCTTCCCGCGGCGTTGATGCGAGGGGCAAGACCAAAAACAAGGTCTGTGATTGTTTCTATAGGCCGACCAAACTTGGCGGCACTCCACAATGCTTGAATTCCGATACGCTGAGGATCCTTAAGCTCTATTAGTCCTAAACCTGCTAGAGTGCGGTTTTCACCGGTCATCGGCACAATGTCGGCGCCAATACTGATGGCCAGCAAATCAAAATAGCAACTTAGGTCTTCCACCTCTCCCCCTTGATGTAACCACCAAGCCTGAATCAGTTTAAAAGTAACTCCTGCTCCACATAAGTACGGATACGGATACGGACAATCCTCTTGTTGAGGATCTAAAATTGCAAGTGCGGGAGGAAGCTCATCTGCTGGTTGGTGGTGATCACATACAATGACGTCAATTCCGTTTTCTTTGGCTAGGGAAATAGGTCCTACTGCTTTGATTCCACAGTCAAGGGTAAACATCAATTTTACTCCCTGGTCAATGGCATGCTTGACTCCGGTCATGCTCACGCCATATCCTTCCTTGTATCGGTCTGGAATATAAGAGATCACTTGAGCATCCAATGATTGTAGGAATTCTGATAACATGGCGACAGAAGTTGTGCCATCCACATCGTAATCGCCAAAGACCATAATTTTTTCCTTGTTTTCTAGCGCTTCATTGAGGCGGTCCACAGCTTTTTGCATGCCTTTCATTTCAAATGGGTCATGCAGATGCTCAATAGACGGCCGAAAAAACAGCCTTGCTTGCTCTAGTGTCTTGATTCCACGTTGAACCAACAGTTTGGCCAGCCAGTCCTCAATGCCAAGTTCATTTTGCAATGCCTTCACAGTTCTATGGTCTGGGTCTGGTTTTAAAGACCACTTGGTGGAGGGTTGAATAGTAGTTTTGTACATAATCTTGAATCCTAGCAAATCAAGGTTTGCAAGTAAAAAGCTTTTAGCCTTGTTGGAAGTTGTGTATCTTCGGTGATTCCAAAAATACGCCTATCATGGAAGGTATGAAAAACACCTATAAATTTCTGACCGCCTTTTGTATAATAATGGGGTCAATGTTGTTGAGCAGTTGTTTGAATGAAGAGAACAAGATTCCACCCAATTGTTATGATGGGATCTTAAACAACGATGAAGAACTTATTGACTGCGGAGGGCCCAATTGCCCTTTATGTGATCCGTGCGAAAACGGGATCTACGAGCCAGAGCTAGGAGAGCAATGGGTTGACTGTGGCGGTGATTGTGACCCCTGCGACCCAAACTACAATGGGCAACTTGATCCAGGAGAAACTGGAATTGACTGCGGTGGAGACACGGGTGTCGATTGTGGTGAGCTATGTGGAGACGGCCTTTTGAATGGTTTAGAAGAAGACGTTGACTGCGGTGGCCCTGATTGTGAACCATGCCCGACTTGTGTGGATGGCATGATGAACGGCGACGAAATCGGAATTGATTGCGGTGGCCCTGATTGTGATCCATGCGCTACTGATGGTGATTGCACCAATGGTCTTCTGGATGGCGATGAATTGTACATCGACTGTGGAGGAAGTACCTGCCCTCCTTGTGAAGGAATATTCACATGGAAAGCAAATGGACAACAAATTGTTGCGGACTTTGACACTCAGGCTACATTTGATGCTGGAACCATTATAATTGGTGGAGTATCATTATCTACTGCTACGATGCAATTTAGCATCCCTGAACCAGACTTGGTAGGATGGCAGAATGGTGTTGAAGTTATATTCAACCCTTCAACTGCACCATTAGCAGTTGGAAACTATGTCTCTGCTACTTCAGACATATTCAGCACTCAAAATGGAACTTCCAACATTGTGATGACCGTTACCTATGTGGTTGCAGAGTCGGGTGGTGTGATTGTAGGAACATTCAGTGGAAACATGTTCAAGGATGATGGCACTTCAAGTGTGTCTATTGCCAACGGAAATTTCCTACTTCCAATAGATTAACTATAGCATTATTACATAAAGAAAAAGGCCGGGGTATCCCGGCCTTTTTTATTTCACAGATATTCTTGGGATCAATTAATTGCTCTGGATCAACTCAAAAAGCTCATCCAAATTAGGAGCAAGGATAATTTCGATTCTCCGGTTGCGGGCTTTGTCATCTGGATCTACCGGAAGATATTCACTTCGACCTGAAGCTGATAAGATCTTAGGGTCAATGGTGCTGTTCTCTGTCATAATCTTCACAACAGCGGTTGCACGAAGCACGCTCAATTCCCAGTTGTCTCTTGGAATAGTATTGCTACGAAGTTTATCAGTATCCGTATGTCCTTCTACAATGATCTCAAGATCTTGCTGATTCTCAATTGCTTTAGCCAAATCAATCAACGCCTTTTTACCGTCCTGATCTATTACGGTACTTCCAGACGGAAACAACAACTTCGCTTCCAAACTCACATAGACTTTTCCGTTTTTCTGTTCTACGGTCAATCCTTTGTCTTTGAAACCCAAAAGAGCTTCAGAAACACGCTTTTTGAGGTCATTTACGGCCTCGTCTTTTTTGTTGAGCAGATCTTCCAGTTCGTTCACCCGTTGCTCACGATCTTTCAATTCAGCACTGAGCGTTGCCAAGTTTTCTGTCTTTTGGTTGATCTCATTCTCCAACACACGTAGGGCATCTTCTTTCTTTTGCAAACTAGATTGAGTCGTTTGAAGGTCCGTGAGTAGCTTGCGGTTTTCTGCGGTAACATCCGCCATCATTGCGGTGTTCTTACTCATTAGAATGTCATTCAGCTCGTTGATTTTATCATACTGCCCGCGCAAGTGACGAAGAGCGTCTCCAAGAATGGTGGTGTCTCTTTGTAAGGCTGTTATTTGCTTGGTAAACACTCCAGCTTCTCCTTTGAGCTCATTGACCTCAGTTGTTAACCTTTCATTGCTTCCTTTCAATGCGTTGTTTTCAGTTAAACAGGCCTCTTCTTTGGTCTGTAATTCCTGGTACTTTCTTGAAGGCACGCATGATGATAGAATCAACACGAGGCATCCGATTATTCCTATTAGTCTCATTGGGGTTTTGTCTTTGATGGTCATGATACAAAATTCATCCTTCCTATGGAATAAATGAAGATTTACCGTTCGAATTGTGAACATGGTTCTGTGTGATTCTACGCAACATTCACATCAAAATTATAAAATCAAGCTAAGGCCACATTCCATCTATTGAGGTTATTAATATTGAAATAGAAAGGCGCCATTTTGAAAGGATTGAAGACAAGGTCTGATGGTTTTCTCAATTGGTTTGACCAAAATTTGGGCTGGTTTTTCATCAATGGAAGGAAAGAAGGAATAGATGTCGATGTGATCTATAACCCAGATAATAAACAAAAGATGTTAATAAGAAATTTGAGCGGGAGCAGATATCTCGATGAAAAACAGTCACTTAACAAGGCAAGCAAACTTAGACTTGTGTTTTTTCGTGACAAAACAAATTCAGCGCCACAACAAGGAAACGATGTTCGAAGTTATTTATGAAGACAGCCCCGTTACACATGAATACATTTTTTGAAAACATCAATGCTTTGGAGAATTGGTTCAACCGAAAGTTTGGATGGTTTTTTACCAATGGAAGCAAAGGCCAGCAGACAGACTAAAGCTGTATGCACACATTCTGTGATTCAGTAAAGAATCGCAATGCCTCAAACCCTCCTTCTCTCCCAACTCCAGAATCTTTGGTGCCTCCAAATGGTGTGCGAAGATCTCGCAGCAGCCAGCAATTCACCCAAACAATTCCAGTATCCAACAGCGCCGCAACGCGATGGGCACGTTTCAAATTCTCTGTCCACACTGTGGCAGAAAGTCCATACCGGACGCTATTTGCCATCATCAGGACTTCTTCTTCAGAATCGAACGGTGTTAGAGTAACTACCGGCCCAAATATTTCTTCCTGGTTTGTCCGGCAATCATACGCTAGACCTTCAATAACTGTAGGTTCAATGTAATACCCACCAGATCTGTCGCCGTCTGGTACATGTTGCCTACCACCGCACAGAATGGTTCCACCTTCTTCTTCAGCCAGTTGGATGTAGGAAAGCACTTTTTTCATATGGTCCTCAGACACTACAGCGCCCATTTTGGTTTCCGCCAATTGAGGATCTCCTGGCTTAATGCGTTTCACTTTTGCTACAAATTCATTCTTGAATCTGTCGTAGATACTTCTTTCCACAAATAGCCTTGACCCACATAGACAAATTTGGCCTTGATTTGCAAATGAAGAGCGCACAGAGGTTTTCAATGCGTCATCAAAATCTGAATCTGCAAAAATGATGTTTGGGTTCTTCCCTCCTAATTCAAGAGATAATTTCTTGAAAATAGGGGCGGCTTCTCTGGCAATTGCCGCACCTGTTTGAGTGCCTCCAGTAAAAGAAATTGCCTTGATTTTTGGATGAGCCACTATTGCAGCTCCCACTTCTCCGCCTAGTCCGTGAATGATATTCAAAACACCGGGAGGAATTCCAGCTTCATTACATAATTCTGAAAGCAGAAATGCGGTCATTGGGGTAATCTCTGAAGGCTTAGCAATTACACAATTGCCCGCAGCCAAAGCGGGTGCAATTTTCCAAGTGAACAGATAAAGAGGTAGGTTCCACGGCGAAATACAACCCACAACTCCAATGGGTTTACGGTGCGTGTAATTCACCGCCTGTCCTTCCATAATATGTGCTTCTGAGGCAAAATGTATGATTGCAGTGGCAAAAAATCGGATGTTACTTTCGGCTCTAGGTATGTCCACTTCCGCTGCAAGGCTCACAGGTTTTCCATTATCTATACTTTCCGCAAGGGCAAGTTTTTGGGCATTCTGCCCGATGAGATCAGCCAACTTCACCAATTTAGCAGACCGATCCGCTATGGACATCTTGGACCAGATTGGAAATGCCTTTTCAGCTGCTTCCACCGCATTGGCGACATCTTCAGAGGAAGATCGTGGCATTTTCGAATAGACTTTTCCTATGGCTGGATTCACATTATCCAGCCAATTTCCAGACACCGCATCATGGTGTTTCCCATCAATGAAATTGCGTATTATTTTCACCTTTTACATTTTGCACGAAGGTAATGATTTGGCCTCTTGAATTTTTTAAGGACTCGTTGCCAATCAATTTGAAAGTTTTTTATCTTTGCACCCCGTTGCCAAACGGTCATTGTCCCATGGTGTAACTGGCAACACGTCTGGTTTTGGTCCAGAAGAGTCTAGGTTCGAGCCCTAGTGGGACAACATAAGAACAAGAAGCCCCATTTCACGATGGGGCTTCTTCATGCTCGAATGTTTCTGGGCGAGAAGTTTATGCCGCACAGCTTTTGCGAAGAGGGGAGTTTTAGTGTGACAATAAACAACCTTGAAATATTTTGACTACAGGGCTATATTAAATTGTCAGTTTAACAGTTACATCTTTATCACTCTCGAAATTTTAAGACCAGCTGAAATTCCTGGGTGAACTGCTTCAACATAGTGAATTTTATATTCTACGAATGGAGAAAACAACCAATCAGCATTGAGGGATTGATGGAGTTTAACCCCAACTGCGCCCCCAACGAAAGTGTCTTCATCGACAATACGTTTTCTAACGAATTCTAATTGCAAAGGACTTATATATGGTGACAAAGTGGTTTTGTCTCCTAATGGAATATAGAAACTGACACCTTCAGGAACGGCTGCTGTAAGAAAAAATATAAAACCAGCTCCAGACACCAAACCCAGAACCCCACCAACTGCTCCTACCAGGATGCCTACCGGCATGTGAAAATAATCTGCTCCAAATAATACGCTGTAGTGAATTCCAACATGCTCACCGAGGCATTTTTCAAATTCGATTCCACCGTAATTGCGAGGATTAAATACATCTATGTGGAGCTGGCCTATTCCTGGAGATATTAGGATATTTCCTTTAGAAAACTGTCCTTGACAGGTGGATATGCCAGCAACTAGGATTAATAGCAGAAAGATCAATCTCATGTTAGTGGGTGTTGGTTGTTTCTCTTCAAAAACAATTTTAAAGGCGCAAATTAGGGAGAAAGTAGGCGTTTTAGATTCATTTGCTTATACAAGAGTGCTTGTTGAGGATATAACTGGAGGCCCAATCAATTACGAATTACAAATTCCGAATTGATGGTTGGTTTTTGTGGATGGAATGTTGGGTGACAATGTGTCGCCCCTACAGGGCTTTGATTTGTTTGAGGGAATATTACAACCCGAGCTCTCGTTCGGGGCTAACAGGAGGTCGTCCGTACCGGGCTTTTTGGTCTTTGATGATTGGCTTTGGAAATAGCCATGGAGGAACCGTGAAAAACGATTTATTGGGCATTCACCCGGCCCTTACGGACCGGGCTCGTGACATTGCCGCGCCGCTAGGACTTTTTGGTCTTTTTTGATGGGGTAATGACCACAGGAAACCTATCTAATGAACATCCTCCCGCCCTTACGGACCGGGCTCGTGACATTGCCGCGCCGCTAGGACTTTTTGGTCTTTTTTGATGGGGTAATGACCACAGGGAAACCTATCTAATGAACACCCTCCCGGCCCTAGCGGCCCGGGCTAATGATAATCCGCCCCTCTGGGGCTTGTGTTTTGGTCTTTGTTGATTTGAAGACCTTCAACTTTCAACACACCTTACTGAACCTATTGCTCTTCTTTTTTATTCTGCAGCAGTGGAATGAAATAACTGCGTTGTTCTCCTGTCTCCGGATCAATCAACACATAACGTTTCATGTGGCCGATTTCGAAATTGTCTAGATTTTTTGGTGCGGGAGAAGGTGCTTCTCCAGTGTCCATCTGATAGCTGGTGGTGTGATTGATGCGATCGCCTTCAAGACTGAAATAGTCTTCTTTGTTTCTTAAGCTAACTGAGTATCCGCTGTGCGCATGTGTGTTTCCAGCATATCTGTCAACTATGTAATAAGGAGGTTTGCCCACCCAGAGCCCTTCACTGGCCAGGTCAAATCCCTGCAGCCCTTTGTTGTCTTCAAAGATCCATTCTCCTCCTTTGTTGGCCTTGAATTTGAATCCGCCCGGGAAATAGGCCCAGTTGCTCAATTTTACAATAGATCCACCGGCTTCTACTTGCACGGTTCTTCCAGTTTGAGAATAGATGCCATCTAAATGAACCAAACCTCCGTTTTGTACCACTTTGATCAAAGACTGGGTGAAGGGGTCCATTGGATGCTCAATGTGGATGTTGTGCATGTAGAAATAGGTGCAGGTGGTGGAGTTTCTGTCATCGTAATCCACTGCGTGCTTCGGAGCCAATCCTTCAAAGACCGTATTGGTGATGTTCATGCTGTTTGAGGCGTAATTGCGAATACATGCATGTGCATTTTGTTCGCTGAAGAAGCGGCATCCATCTACTGTCACGACGTTGCTTTGACTGTTTTGTCCGGTTGCGTTGGAAAAATATTTTGGGGCTCCGGTTACAATATCTCCTTGTCCTGACCTCACAAGCAACTGTTCTTTTTTCTGACGAGTGAATTGACAATTGATTACGCGCGCCATCAGACAAAACACCAAATCAGCTCCTCGATTTCCTCCATGGAATTCGCAATTCTCAATTTCACTGTTGAGCGTAGCGGCCAATCTTAGCTGGGTATCGCCACCTTCAAAACTCAAATCGCGGACTACAAGCTTGTCTATATTTTCAAGTGCGGTTCCTACAGATTCATGTGCAATTCCTTTAGGAGAAAGAATGTCTTTTTCTCTCCCTACCATTTTGAGTGTGGCATGTCTCCCATCAATCAACATTCGTCTTCTATTGTACTTGGGGTAAAAGACAGTCTCTGCAAAAAGATATTCCCCTGGATAGAGCTCTATGACTACATTTCTTTCATTGAACGGGATGGCATCAAACATGGCTTGAAAAGCCATGTCATCTGGCTTATTGTCGTCTACAATTGCGCCAAAATCTTCAGGCTTCCAAAGGCCGGCCGAAACACTCAAAGTGAGAAGAATTGTGAGGGAAAAAAGAAGGTGTTTCATGATCAGAATTTAGTGGTAAACCTAAGTCAATTGCTCGATTGTTAAGTCTTTGTTTCCTGATTGCTTTCAAGAACCATTCCGATAAATCCACAGTCTATTCCCTCGATTTCCTTACAGGCTTGACAGACATTCTCCTACACGCTATATATAGAAACACAGGCATATTTGTTATGTAAAGCGGCAAATGCATGAAAACAATGATTCCATCTTTCCAGAAAGTACTGTTGGCACTTTCAACTTTTTTCATTTTCCAAGCAGTTAGTTCTCAAACGCCGGTTGCAGATTTCACCGGCCCTGCCGATGTGCTCATTCAGGAGGTAGCATGTGTTTCCCTCACCATTTGGAACGTAGGAGATGCAGGATATCAGCCTTATGTTCGTTTGTTCGTCCCACCTGAAGTCCCGGTGAATTCTCTCATGGTTCGATTTATGGGGGATGATTTGAACACAGTTGTAAATGCTGGAGTCTTCAGTGGTGGTACTTTGGGAGATCCAAATCTTGGAGATGAACTTCCCGAGAACGATGTGACCGGTCCAACGGGTTATTCATTTGTAGTGGTCAATCTACCAGTCGGTTCTATGGTTGAGGATGGAGTTGATTTACAGCTGGAGGTATGTGGTTCGTTAAGTGGTTCTGGAGTTGAAGTAGATGTGCCAGTTGAATTCCAAGCGCAAGTAGTTTACCGCTATGGCGATTCACCAACAGGCGAGAATGGCCCGATTGAAGGATCTGTTTACGCGACTCAAGTCACGCCCATTTTATACCGACTTTCGAAAAGCACAAACTTCAGTGCTCAACCAGCTGGAGTGTGCTGGCCGATGGAATATGCCGTAACTGTGGATATTGCGGATGGAGAAATTATGGCGCATACAGATTCACGTGGTGAGTTTATTTACAACATTGATTTGTCTAGAAGACGCGCAATATCTGTTCAGAAATGGCTGATTTCAAACGGAGTCGACAAAGACAGACTACAATCTAACGGCTATGGTTCCACCATTCCTAAAGTGCGTTGTGGCTCAGGTCAAAAATGTACAGAAGATGACCATGCTCGTAATAGACGAGTTGAGTTCAGAATCATTGATGATGGCCAACAGATAGATGTACTAAGCCGAGAAAGAGCTACTCATACAGCTTCAAGAAGGTAACTAGACAACGATATTGACAATACGCTTTGGCACCACGATCACCTTTTTAGGTGTCTTGCCTTCAAGGTATTTATCAGATTGCTCATTGTTCAATACGGCTGCCTCTACGTCTTCTTTAGATAGATCAGCAGGCAAGGTGAGCTTGAACCTCATTTTTCCATTGAAAGAGACCGGGTATTCAAAGCTGTTTTCTTTGAGATATTCCTCATTGACTTTCGGCCAAGCCTGATTCACAACTTCACCTGTATGGCCAAGACGTGCCCACAACTCTGAAGCAAGGTGAGGCGCATACGGCGAAAGCAACACAGTGAGGTCTTCTAGAATTTCCTGTTTGTTGCATTTCAATTCTGTAAGCTCATTGACACAGATCATCATGGCACTCACTACGGTGTTCCAGCTATTTCTATCAAGGTCTTCACCTACCTTTTTGATGGTTTTGTGAAGTGCTTTGAATTCTGCTTCGTTTGGTTTTTTCGTGCTAATGTCTAGGTCATTTTCCTTGTTGTGGAACAAGCGCCAAACCTTACGCAAGAAATTGTGCACTCCGCTTATTCCGTTTGTGTCCCAAGGCTTACTTTGTTCCAAGGGTCCTAGGAACATTTCATAACAGCGCAAAGTGTCTGCCCCATAACGCTCCACCAAAGTGTCTGGTGTTTGGACATTGTACTTGCTCTTGGACATTTTTTCAACCTCGTGGTCGCAATGCATCAATCCGTCTTCATCCAATAAGAAAGCGGCTTTGGCATATTGTGGCTGCCACGATTTCACTTTTTCAGTGTCTAATTTATCTGCGTCAACCAAATCAATATCCACATGTTGTGGGCACATCCAAATATGGAAATCTTTCTTTCCTTCTTCTGAATGGATTTCTTTGATGGAAGCTAATTTTTTAGTTAACCCATCTGAAACTTCTGACCAGTTGCTAGATTTCCGCGCAGCGAGTTCCTTGAAATCTACGAGGGAGATCAACCCGTTTTGGCGAAGTTTAATAGCCTGAGCCACATGGTTGCTTACGTAATAGTCAGTCCCTTCATCGCGCGAAAGCGCATCCTTATCTCCAGCATCCTTTGAGCGCACCTGAACCCGATAAATGATAGAGGACCTACCTAAGATCATCCCTTGATTGATCATTCTTTTGAAAGGCTCTCCAAATGAAATGTAGCCCAAGTCATACAAAGCTTTGGTCCAGAAACGGCTGTAAAGCAAATGCCCAGTAGCATGTTCGGCTCCACCCATATACAAGTCCACTTGTCCCCAATACTCCGACTTTTCCTTGCTGCAGAATTCATTTTCATTTTGAGGGTCCATGTATCGGAGGAAGTACCAGCTTGACCCGGCCCATCCAGGCATTGTATTGGTTTCCATGCGGTCTCCGTGGAACACGTTCCAATCTGCTTTTGACGCTCTTGCCAAAGGAGGCTCTCCTTCTTCCGTAGGCAGGTACTTGTCTACAGGAGGTAAAGTCACCACCACATTTTTAGGAGTTAAATAAGGGAGGTCATTTTCGTAATAGACAGGAAACGGCTCGCCCCAATAACGTTGTCTGCTGAATACAGCATCTCTTAATCGATAGTTGGTTGTTCCTGCTCCAAATCCATTGCTTTCAATAGCATTTATGATAGAGGACATCGCTTCTTTACCGCTAAGGCCATTGAGGAAATCACTGTTTGCCAATTCCACAGATTTGTCCGTGCAGGCTTCAGTGGAAACATCCGCTCCTTCAAAAATGGCTGGGACAGGAATTCGAAAGTGATTGGCAAAATCAAGATCTCGTTGATCTCCGGCTGGCACGGCCATAACTGCTCCTGTTCCATAAGAGGCAAGTACATAGTCTCCTATCCACACAGGAATTTTCTTGGCTGTGAATGGATGTAAGGCATAAGCCCCGGTAAACTCTCCGGTAATCTTTTTTGTATCCGCTTGTCTGTCTCTCTCTGTTTTGAGTTTTGCTGCAGACACGTATCGATCAATACTCTTTCTGTATTCCGGAGTGGTAATTTGATCTACTAAGGCATGTTCAGGTGCGAGCACCATGAAGCTTACTCCAAAAATGGTATCAGGACGTGTGGTGAACACCTCGATTTTCGTATCGTGATCAGCCACTTTGAAAGAGACACTGGCACCTTTTGACTTCCCGATCCAATTGCGCTGAATCTCCTTGATGCTTTCGCTCCAGTTCAGTTCATTCAAGTCTTGCAACAAGCGCTCAGCGTAGGCCGTTATGCGCATGCTCCATTGACGCATCAATTTCCGTTCTACAGGAAATCCGCCACGTTCAGACACTCCGTCCTTGACCTCGTCATTGGCAAGCACGGTACCTAATTCCGGACACCAATTGACCCATGAATCAGCCAAATAGGTAAGTCTGAAATGCATAAGAATGAGCTGCTTTTGCTCATCAGAAAATGACTTCCAATCTGTAGCAGTAAACTCACCGGCAAAGAATTCTGAAAAGTGTGGAAACGCTGTTTGATCCAGATGTTTCCACCAGTTGGAGTCAATGTGCGCATTGACATTGTAAGTGCCGTTTTCCGAAAACTTCGCTTCTAAGGTTTCAATGGATTCAGCCTTGTTTGAGTCCAAGTTATACCACGCAGTATATAGCTGTCTAAAGATCCATTGCGTCCAGCGGTAATAGTCCGGAGAACTTGTTCGGACCTCTCTGTCCCAGTCATAGCAAAAGCCCATTTGGTCCAATTGCTCGCGGTAACGCGCAATGTTCTTTTCAGTGGTAACAGCAGGGTGTTGACCTGTTTGGATGGCGTACTGTTCCGCGGGTAAACCAAAGGAATCATATCCCATCGGATGCAAGACGTTGAAACCGAGGTGACGCTTGTAACGCGCATAAATGTCAGAGGCGATGTACCCTAGCGGGTGCCCCACATGTAAACCAGAACCAGATGGATATGGAAACATGTCCAGCACATAGAATTTCTCTTTGTTTGGGTCTTCAGTGACTTTATATGTCTGATTATCAGCCCAATGCTTCCGCCACTTCTGTTCTATTTCCTGAAAATTGTATTCCATCTGCCTGTACTTGTGGGCCTTACACCCGTATTCCGCGCAAAATTAGGCAATTTAATGCGCTCTGAGCCAGTGGTTTTTAGTTGGTTTTGCCCTCTCGGGCGAGGAGAGGTACATTAGGGTTAATCATGAGCTAGAGTCAAATGACGGGAATCACTTTTCCCAGGAAATGGCAATCTTACCTATGGATTCTCTGTTTTCTAGTTTGGCATGGGCTTCTGCCAATTGATCAATTGGATAAACTCCATCAACTTCGGGCTTGATGATGCCTTCTTTCCACAATTCAATGAGGGCGTCAAGTGCTTCTCTGACTCTTTCAGGTCTGTGATCAGCTACTTTCAGCATGTTCACTCCAAGTATGGACCTACTTTTTGCCATGAGCAAAATGGGCATAACAAGTCCCATTCTCCAGAGCAGACGAATGGTGGCCAACTTGCCTTTTTTTTGTCCTGCACGTTCTGCTGCACCATAAAGGATGAGTCTGCCTCCGCTACCCAATAGCTTCAGATCTTTTTTGAATGTACTTCCTGCAATGGCATTGAAGGTTAGATCCAGCCGTTTATTTCCCAGGATCTTTTTGATTTCAGCTTCATAATCATGAGTGCGGTAGTTAATGGGGTGATGCACGCCCATCTTTTTGAGGTGTTCTATTTTTTCCGGGCTTCCTGCCGTTCCAAATATCTCACACCCTCGCCACAAAGCGAGTTGCACCAAGGCGGTACCAACACCTCCTGCCGCGGCATGGATTAATACTCTTTCTCCTTTATGCAGTTGGGTTAGTTGACAAGCTGCATGGTAAGCTGTGGCATATTGAACCCCTAAAGCAGTTGCTGCTGCCCTGTTCATCTCTTCCGGCACCTCAACTACGGCCAATTGGCGGGTACATACAATTTGTGCATAGCTTCCAAAACGACTTAGGCCAGTAACCCGTTTCCCCAACCAGGATTCATCTGCTTCCTTTCCAACCGCAATCACTTTCCCCACAAAATCATATCCTGCGACAAAGGGGAGTGGGGGTGCTTCATTGTACAGTCCACGCCGGGCCATGACATCGGCAAAATTGAGCCCGAAAGCCTCGACTTTGATCTTTAGCTCATCCGCCTTTGGTTCAGGATCTGCAATTTCACGCGTTTCAAAAGCCGCATCGGCATCGCTGTAAGAGGTTATAAAGATTGCTTTCATGGAGATCAAAGCTAGCGTATTTCGGGGCTACTGATGAAAACCTTTACCTTTCACGCATGTATCTCAACAAGACCCCGGAGTTGTTAAAGCCACTGGCTTCTGATTTGGTTTGGGACCTTCCAACCACTGAAAAGGTGATGTATGTGACGTTTGATGATGGTCCTATTCCGGAAGTTACTCCTGAGGTTTTGGAAATTCTGAAACAGTACAATGCGAAAGGGACATTTTTTTGCGTGGGCAACAACGCGGCATTGCATCCGGAACTGCTGAAACGAATATTAGCGGAGGGACATGCTGTTGGCAATCACACTTATTCTCATAAAAATGGGTGGAATACTACACAGTTCGCTTACCTGCGCGACTATCAGAAATGCCAGGATTTATTAGGGACAAAACTTTTTAGGCCACCCTATGGGCGCATCAAACGGCAACAAGTAAATGCGCTGAAGAAGAGGACAAGAATCATCATGTGGGATGTATTAAGCGGGGACTTTGATCAGAATATTAGCCCTAACAAATGTTTGCAGAACACGCTCAAACATGCTAAAGAGGGGTCGATTATAGTCTTTCATGACAGTTTGAAAGCAAAGGATCGGATGCTCTTTGCGCTTCCGCGGTTTTTACATCATTTTCACGAGTTAGGTTTTCGATTTGAAGCCATAAGACCTGGAGACATCAATTAATGGAAACATACAAGGCCCTTAGAATTCATGAAAGGTCAGACGGAATGTTTGACCGTGTAATAGAGCAGTGTCCGCTAGATACCTTGGGCACAGAAGGGGTGTTGATTCGGGTGCACTTTGCGGCTTTGAACTACAAGGATGCTCTTTCTGCTTCCGGACACAAAGGGATCACTCGAAATTTTCCACATACACCAGGGGTAGATGCTGCTGGAGTGGTAGTTGAAGACGCCTCTGGCAAATGGAGTCCCGGCGCGGAAGTGATTTGTACTTCTTATGATCTTGGAATGAACACGAACGGTGGTTTTGCCGAGTACATTCGAGTTCCAGCAACATGGATCATTGAAAAGCCGGCAGCATGGAGTTTGAAACAAAGTATGGCAATGGGCACGGCCGCCTACACGGCTGCCTTGGCATTGTATAAGATGGAAGCCTGCGGTCAACATACGGGCATGGGACAAATAGCAGTTACAGGGGCAACAGGAGGCGTTGGAAGCATGGCCGTTTCGATTCTTTCAAAGGCTGGTTATCGAGTGCTGGCAATAAGCGGAAAAAAAGAGTCAGAGGTGTATTTGAAAAATATTGGTGCAACTGAAGTAGCGCCCAGGTTGTGGGCTTTTGATGAATCCGAAAGACCCCTTTTGAAATCAAGATGGGCTGGCGCAATTGATAATGTGGGAGGAAAAACTTTGGCCACGCTCCTTAAGGCGTGTGGTAGAAATGGGAGTGTGGCAAGTATAGGGTTGGTGGAGTCTTCGGACCTACAGACTACGGTTTATCCTTTTATTCTGAATGGAGTGAACCTATTGGGTGTAGACTCTGCGGAAACGCCACAAAAGCTAAGGCAAATCGTATGGGATAAACTTGCTTCTGTCTGGTACCCAGAGAAATTATCTCTTGTCACCAAAGAAGTAAGCCTGGAAGAAATTCCTGGAGAAATGGATTTGATTTTGAAAGGCTCTACCCAAGGCAGGATTGTGGCTAAATTGATTTAGCGCGACAAGATTATTTTATGTGACCTCATATTTTCGCCATTTCCGATTTTCGCCAAGTAAAGTCCTGTTTTCAGTTCAGGTAAATAGAACATGTTGAATCCTGTTTGAATTTGGTTTGAGTAGAGCAATTTACCCTGTAAATCAAACAGACGAACTTGGGATGCAGTAGTTTCCCAATAGATTGAAACGGAGTTGTCTTGATCATTGATGACCAAGTTGTATGTCGATGCTGAAGGACGATCTATTCCAATGGCGAATTCCAATTCAGTTTCAAGTGACACGGTGCAGCCATTCTCATCACTTACGTATGCGATGTAGGTCCCGGGCGCTGCATTGGTGAGCGGATTTCCTGTGGCCCCATTGCTCCAAGTAAAAGTGCTGGTGCTGAGATCGGTATCGCTCGTGATTTGGATGCTTCCATCTTCAGTATCTGCGCCGGAAGCCGCAATTGTTGCATATTCCAATTCGGGTTGAAAATTATATTCGCGGTAATTCTCAAAAAAGAAGAATCCACCAATCATAGCCAGCGAAGCACATTCACCGTGGGTATATGGGCCGCCATTCAGCGCTTCTATATCAGCTGCACCATTTTCAATCATAGCCTCTTCAGCTACAAGAGCATTTAGATAATTCACTTGTTCATCTTCTGTGCAATAGTAGAGTCTAGTTGGAGCGTTTGGTGCCCAGTCGTAGACGTCGTTGTCTGCTAATACAAGTCGCAGCGGATGTTGCGGGTCTGTTTGAAATGCTTCGAAAACCTCTGGTAATAGCATTTCACTTGGCACAGCAGGTAGTTGGGCGCTGATATATCCAATGGAATTTGTGCCGTCAAACAAATCAGGGAGCGTTGTGGAATATGGCTCAATAAAAAGCTCATCCAATGAGTCATATAAGTTTCCGTATGCCGCTTGATATCCCATTACCACATAAGGAAGGAACCCGGAGAACGCGAAAGGTTCATCGGCAATGATCAGGTCTGTTTGCACACCAGAAATATCATAAGGGCCGCTCATTGGAGCGCAAGCTGTAACTGTAAATTCATCAGGAAATTCCAGTTCGATTTTTCTGTGCAGGGCCATGGCCGCATGGCCGCCTTGAGAATAACCAAAAATGAATGTTTGGTTGTTCCATTGAAAGTCTAACTCGGTTTGAAGGTCAACAGCGGCGCGCATCAGGTCCAAGCAGGTTTGAGCTTCAGATTCAGCATGCACATATGGGTGAAATAAATCAGAAACTCCAAAGCCGATATAATCAGGCAAGGCCACAATATATCCGGAACTGGCATAAAGAATACCTAACAAACCTTCACCCCCTATGTTGGAAGGCACATCCTGGCTTGTAGTGGTAGTGCCATGTGCATAGCAAACGAGGGGGAGTGAACAAAGACCAGCTTGAGGTAAAGCCAACCCTCCTGAAACCAGGACTGAATCACCATTTGGATGTAAAGTTTGATAAACGACCTGATAATAATCCACGCCGTATGAGATAGGGAGTATATCTGGCGGAATTCCAAAGTCATTCGAAATATCAATTACTTCTGCCGGAGTGTATGAATTCAATAATTCAGCAGAAATAATTTGTGCGAGACAGTGATTCATTGACATGCTGCATGCCAGAGCCATGACTAGCAGGGGTAGGAAGGGAAGTTTCATTGCGCTTAAGTGTGGTGATATCGGAATTATCCTACAATTTTCAAGGCAGGCAAGCCTACTGATGAAAATAGCTTAGGAATTACATTTGGGTCTAAGATAAGAGGACAAATTATGCGAACCAAACTATTGTTAGTTGATGACGAAGTAATTACGTTGAAGATGACAAAGATGCTTTTGAATCAACACGACTTTGATGTTGAAACATCTTTGAGTAGTTCAGAAGCAATTTCTATGCTTACTTCATCTGACATCGATTTAATCTTGTTGGACATATCGATGCCAACTATTGATGGATTTGATTTTATCAAGCTGATGAACTCTTTACGCATTCGGGTTCCGGTAATCTTCTTGTCTAGCAATGAAGACGAATACACACAAAAACTTGCCACAAGTGAGGGTGTGAAAAGATGCGTGAGTAAGCGCAATCAATTTGCGGAACTTCCCCATATCATAAGGGATGTATTGAATGCCGCCTAAGAAATTATATGACCCTCAATAAGTAGCCTCCAACATATGACAACAGGCAATCCCAACCTTAAAGCTCCCGAAACTGAATACGAGCAATTCGTTTATTCAGTATCTCATGACCTGCAAGAACCTTTGCGGATGATCTGTTCCTTTTTAAAGCTCCTTGAGACCAAGTCTGAGGACTGCTTGTGTGAGGACAGCAAAAAATACCTCCAATTAGGCATTCAGAATGCCGATAGGATGAAGGGTATGATAAGAGCATTAGTTGATGTTTCCAGAGTAAATCGAGATAATTCAGTCGAAGTTTCAGTAAATATCAATGACGTACTTAAGAACATGAGGCAGATGTATGGGAGTGAATTTGAGCGCAATTCCGCTAGCTTAAAGTTAAGCACTTTGCCTCCAGTGAAGATGATACCCAAACAGCTTGTCCATCTATTTCAGATCCTTCTCGAGAATGCATTTGAGAATGTGTCTGGAAGACCCTTGATTATTGAAATTGGCGGTTTTGTAACAGCTGGCCGTTTGCATCTTCAGGTGACAGACAATGGCAGGGGTATCAAACAAGTATATTTGGATAAGGTATTTGATGTGTTTAAACAAACAGATCAACCTTCTGACCGAATTGGTGCTGGCTTGGCGATAGCAAAAGAAATTGTACGGAAGTACGGAGGTGAAATCACGGCC